>CAMNAE010000007.1 GCA_946530565.1 uncultured Oscillibacter sp. | reverse complement strand
GATCGAGCATGGGGCCGACATCGTCGTCCACTCCGCGACCAAGTTCATCGGCGGCCACGGCACGACGCTCGGCGGCGTCATCGTCGACTCCGGCAGATTCGACTGGAAGGCGAGCGGGAAATATGCGCCGATCGCCGAGGCGAATCCGAGCTATCACGGCATCTCCTTTGTCGACGCGGTCGGCCCCGCCGCGTTCGTCACCTACATCCGCGCGATCCTGCTGCGCGACACCGGCGCGTGCATCTCCCCCTTTGCGGCCTTTTTGCTCCTGCAGGGCACCGAGACGCTCTCGCTGCGCCTTGAGCGCCACGCTGAGAACACGAAGAAGGTCGTCGAATACCTCGCGCATCACCCGAAGGTGGAATCCGTCAATCACCCGTCGCTGCCGGAGCATCCGGATCACGCGCTCTATGAGAAATATTTCCCGAAGGGCGGCGCATCCATCTTCACCTTCAACATCAAGGGCGGACAGGCCGAGGCGCACCGCTTCATCGACGCGCTTAAGATCTTCTCGCTGCTCGCGAACGTCGCCGACGTGAAGAGCCTTGTGATCCACCCCGCGACGACGACGCACTCCCAGCTCAGCGAGGCGGAGCTCGCCGACCAGGGGATCTTCCCGAACACGATCCGCCTCTCGATCGGCACCGAGCACATCGACGACATCCTCGCAGATCTCGAGACCGGCTTCGCCGCGGTGTAAAAACCGCAGCCTTTCGGCGCAAAAACCGTCAGATTGCACCTCTTGTTTCTCTTTCCTTTTACCCGGCCCGGGTGTATAATCGCTTTCAGTTTTTTTGAGTCTTTTCTGGAGGCGGTTCTATGCCCGGGCTGGGTACTATTGTCAATTGCGCCGCGATCATTGCGGGCGGCATCATCGGCGTGCTCTTCGGGCGCTTTCTGCCGGAGCGTTTTCAGACGAGCTGCATCATGACCTGCGGCCTTTGCACGATCTTCATCGGCGCGGGCGGTGCGATGGCGCAGATGCTGCGTCTTTCCGAGGGCGGGACGCTCTCGGCCGAGGGGAGCATGATGCTCATCGGCTGTCTGATCCTCGGCACGCTCGCCGGCGAGCTTTTGAAGATCGAAGACAACATCGAGCGCTTCGGCGAGTGGCTCAAGCAAAAGAGCGGCAACGCAAACGACGGCGGCTTCGTCCACGCCTTCGTCACCGCGTCGCTGACCGTCTGTGTCGGCGCGATGGCGATCGTCGGCTCCATTCAGGACGGGCTCCTCGCCGACCACAGCGTGCTCTTCGCCAAGTCCACGCTCGACTTCATCATCATCATCGTCATGGCCGCCTCGATGGGCAAGGGCTGCGCGTTCTCGGCGATCCCGGTCGGCTTGCTGCAGGGCGGCGTCACGCTGCTCTCGCGCTTCATCAGCCCGCTCATCACTCCGGCCGCGCTCAGCAACCTCTCCTTCGTCGGGTCGGTCATGATCTTCTGCGTGGGCATCAACCTGTGCTTCGGCAAGCGCTTCAAGGTCGGCAACCAGCTGCCGGCGCTGATCCTCGCGGTCGCCTGGGCACTGCTGCTCGGCTGACATTGACAGATCGGCGAAAGTCTGTTATTCTAAATTAGTTGTTACTAACCGCCATACAGACAGAAAGGGGGCGCCGCTCGTGAAGCGCGTTCTGGCTCTCATCACGCTTTGGGCGCTGCTTTTGACCGGCTGCGGCGGCGCTGCCGCGCCCTCCTCCGACACACAGCCGGGCTCCGCCGACGAACCCGCAACGCGGACCGTATTCGCGATGGACACGTTTATGGATCTGCGCGTCTGGAGCGATCAGGGGGAAAAAGCGCTGGATGACGCCGAGGCGACGATCACAACGCTTGACGCCGCGCTCTCGGTGACGAATGAAGAAAGCGAGATCTACGCGCTGAACCACGCTTCCGGCGCGCCGGTCTTGTTAAGCGACGATACGTTCACGCTGCTCTCCGGCGCGCTCGCGCTCTCAGAGCGCTTCGGGCCCGCGCTCGAGCTCACGGTCTATCCCGTGCTGCGCGCCTGGGGCTTTACGACGAGCGAATACCATGTGCCGACCGACGCGGAGCTCGCCGCGCTTTTGCCGCAGGTCGACGATAGCGCCGTCACGCTCGACGCCGCGGCGAAGACCGCAAGGCTCCCGCCGGGCGCCGAGATCGACCTCGGCGCGGTCGCGAAGGGCTACGCCGCGGACCTGTGCGCGGCGGCGCTCAAGGCGCGCGGCGTGCCCGCGGCGCTGCTCGGCATGGGCAGCAGCACGATCCGCACGATCGGCGCCAAGCCCGACGGCACGCCCTGGCGCGTGGCCGTGCAGGCGCCCTTTGAAGAGGGCTACGCCGGCGTGCTGTCGCTCGGCGAGGCCGCCGTCAACACCTCTGGCGGCTATGAGCGCTTTTTCGAGGAAAACGGCGAGATCTACTGGCACATTCTGGACCCCGAGACCGGGCATCCAGCAAAGAGCGGGCTCCTCTCGGCGACCGTCGTGACCGAGGACGCACTGACCGGCGACGCGCTGAGCACGGCGCTTTTCGTCAAGGGGCTCGAAGACTCTGTCGCACTCTGGCGCGAAAAGCGGGATTTTGAGTTCGTTCTGATCGGTGACGACGGGACGCTCTATGTCTCCGAGGGGCTCAAAGACGCCTTTGCCCCCTACGGCAGCTGGGAGGACGCCCCGCTCGAGGTGATCGCCTATGAAGACTAAGCACTTTCTCGCCGTCATCGCGCTGATCGCGCTTGCCTGCCTCGGCGCGCTGATCGTTCTGCGCCTGCGAAGCGCCGGGGTCATCGCGAACATCTATCAGGACGGCACGTGCATACGCTCGGTCGATTTATCGAAAGTCGCCGCGCCGGAGACCTTCACCGTGACCGACAAAAACGGCCACGAGAACGTGGTCTCCGTCGAGCCGGGACGCATCTGCGTTGCGCGCGCGAACTGTCCGGATCAGGTCTGCGTGCACGAGGGCTGGGTCTCCGGCGGCACGCGGCCGATCGTGTGCCTCCCGGCAAAGCTCGTGATCCGGCTGGAAGACAAAAGCGCCGCCCCGGGCGCCGACGCGCCGGACGCGGTGGTGGGGTGAGAGCATGACGACGAAACGCATCACGCGCGACGCGCTTTTGACCGCGATCGCCCTTACGATCTTTATGGTAGAGGCGCAGCTCCCGGCGCTCGCGCCGGTCCCCGGCATGAAGCTCGGTCTTGCGAACATCGTAACGGTCTGGGCGCTCTTCACGCTCGGCCCCCTGGACGCGCTGATGATCCTGCTCGGGCGCATTTTGCTCGGCGCGGTCTTCGCGGGGCAGCTCATGGCCCTGATCTACTCGCTCGCAGGCGGCCTTCTGTGCTTTCTTGTGACGCTTCTTCTGCGCCGCGTGCTCACTGCCAGGCAGATCTTCATCGCCGGCATCTTCGGTGCGATGGCGCACAACACAGGCCAGCTGATCGCCGCGACGTTGGTTTTGAAGAGCCTCGCCGTCTGGTACTACTGCCCGCTGCTGCTGCTCTCGGGCATCGTGACCGGCGCCTTCACCGGCCTTGCCGCGCAGTACCTGCACGCAAGGCTCGCAAAGAGCGGAAGCAGCTAAAACACCTGTCATGGCCGCAAGTCCGCCCGTGCTGCGCCTTTTCGTCACGAAGGCGCAGCACGGGCTCTGTTCTGCCCGGGATAAACGGCCACTTCAGAAGGAGAGCTCCCCTTCCTCACCATCTTCCGGATCCGCTGTGTCCGGCGTAAGATCGAAGGGCAGCTCGACGTCATCTTCGGCCTCAGCCTCTGACTCGTCCTCCCCCTCTTCCTCCGGCGGCGGGAGCTGACGCGCGGTGAGGGTGCAGAGCACGCCCTTTTCGAGCACGTAGCGGACTGAGCCCGCGGCCCGGTCCCCGATCTTGTCGTAGAGACGGCCGGCACTGTAGCTCTCGCCGAGCACGGTGTAAGGGCTGTTCGCCACATAGCCGACGAGGCCGAGGCCCTCCATCTCGACTCGGATCGCCTCGGTATCGACCGCGTTGTCCGGCTCCTTGACGAGGCGGACGGGCATGCCCGGCTCGATGAAGTCCTGGCCGAAATGGTGTCTGGTCCCCGCGATGGTGAAATAGATCTGCTTCATGGAAGACCCTCCTTTTCTTTGGATGCTTTCAGGATACAGGTGCTCCTGTCCCATAATCCGGTCTTGTTCGCAGACCATTTCCGAGCCTGCCCGTTTTCGGCCGCAAAATGATCCGCTTGCGCCCCTTGCCATTTCCCCCGGCGGCATGTATACTGGCCTTAAACAGGCAAAAAGGGGAGGTTTTTCCATGCGCAGAGTGCTTCTGATCACCGCAATCCTTTTGTTTCTCGCCGCCGCTTTGGCGCTTTTGGCCGGGGCGCTCTTCCTCTACGGCTACTATCATGTGCTGGACGGAGGGCCGGGCCTGCTCCCGCGGCTCATGCGTCAGGCCGTCACGAGCTTCGTCTGCTCCGGCATCGGCGCCGTTTTGGGGATCATCTGTCTCATTCTGCGCGGGCGGATATGACGCCTCGCGCCTGCAGACGGCAAAATACACGGATATTCCCCCGAAATTGACCGCCGGCAGAAAAAGATGGGAAATTTCAGCCGGATTTCTTGAAAAAAAGCTTGCGTTTTGCGAAAAATGCTGATAGAATACATTTCTGCACAGAGCGTCTGCTCTGCACGATCAATGAGCCAAAGGAGGTGTTTGGTTTGCCGAATATCAAGTCTGCCAAGAAGCGCGTTCTGGTCTCCGCCGAGAGAAACGCCCGCAACAAGGCTGCGAAGTCCGACCTGAAGACCGCCATCAAGAAGTTCGAGGCGGCTGCCGCAGAAGGCAATCGCACCGAGGCCGATGGCGCGTACAAGGTTGCCGTGAAGAAGGTCGATCAGGCTGTCAGCAAGGGCATTCTGCACAAGAACAATGCCGCGCACAAGAAGAGCGCCATGACGCTGAAGCTCAACAAGGTCTGATCCGCTTTTTGTTGAGAGATAAAAAGACATCCGCTCCGGATGTCTTTTTTTCATAGTGAATGCTCGTTTGCTTTTTGAAAGGAGCCGCCATGCCGTATTTCGAGACGCACGCCCACTACACCGACCGGGCGTTTGAAAGAGACCGCGAGGCGCTTCTCGCCGCCTTCCCGAATCAGGGTATTTCCGCGGTCATCGTGCCGGGCGTCGACGTCCCCTCGTCCGAGGCCGCGCTCGCCCTCGCCGCGCGCTTTGACCACGTTTTCGCCGCCGTCGGCATCCATCCCGAGGACTGCGAGGGCTGCGGCGACGCCGACTTCGCGGCGATCGAGGCCCTGTGCGCCGCGCCGAAAGCCGTCGCGATCGGCGAGATCGGCCTTGACTACTACTGGGCCGAAAATCCGCCGCGGGACTTTCAGCAGGAGATCTTTCGCCGTCAGCTCGCGCTTGCGCAGCGGCTCGATCTGCCGGTCATCGTCCACGACCGGGAGGCCCACGGCGACTGCCTCGCGATCGTGAAGGAGTTCCCGCAGGTCCGGGGCGTCTTCCACTGCTACTCCGGCTCGCCCGAGATGGCGGAGGAGCTCGTGAAGGGCGGCTGGTACCTCGGCTTCGACGGCCCGATCACCTATAAAAATGCCAGGCGCGCGCCCGAGGTCATCGCGGCGATCCCGAACGAGCGCATCCTGCTCGAGACCGACTCCCCCTATCTCTCGCCCGTGCCCTTCCGGGGCAAACGCAACGATTCCCGGAACCTGCCCTACATCGCGGCAAAAGTTGCCGAGTGGAAGGGCCTCAGCGTCGCAGAGGTCTGCGCACTGACCGAGGCCAACGCAAAGCGCCTGTTCTTCGGCAAATAGAGAAACAGCGCCCTCTTCCCACGCTTTGGGAAGAGGGCGCTGCATTTTTATTTTTACTGCGCCCGGTCTTTGGCGATGAGCCGCCGGAGCGCCTCGACCGCGACCTTCACCGCGGCGCTCGTGTCCTCGCTCATCTCCTGGTCGAGCCCCGCGGCCTCGCGCTCCTGGTTCCAGATCACGTGGAAGCAGGAGCCGCAGCGGCAGCCGAGCGCGGCGGCGACGACGAAGAGCGCCGCGGACTCCATCTCGCTGGCCTTGACGCCCAGGCGCTTCCAGCTCTCCCAGAGGTTCAGAAGCTCGTAGCTGACCGGGGAGGCGGCGGGACTGTGCTGGCCGTAAAAGCTGTCCTTGCACTGCACGATGCCCGTGTGGTGGCGGAGCTTCAGGTATTCGCAGGCCTCCACCAGGCAGGTGGTCACGCCGAAGTCCGGCACGGCCGGGAACTCGATCGGCGCATACTCGCGGCTCGTGTGCTCGTAGCGGATCGCGCCGGTCGCGACGACGATGTCGCCGGAGCGCACGTCAAGGTCGATCCCGCCGCAGGTCCCGGTGCGGATGAACGTGTCCGCGCCGCAGCGGTGGAGCTCCTCCATCGCGATCGCGGCGGACGGCCCGCCGATGCCGGTGGAGCAGACCGACACGCGCGCGCCGTCGAGCGTGCCGGTCCAGAGGTTGAACTCGCGGTTCCAGGCGATCGGCTTCGCCTCATCCAGCAGGGCGGCGATCGACTCCACGCGCCCGGGATCGCCGGGCACGATGCAGTAGCGGCCGACATCGTCTGCCGTGCAATTCAGGTGAAACTGTTTTTCAAGCTGCTGCATGCTCGTATCCTCCTTGTTTTGCTGCCCTTTAGCTTTTTTATTTGAGCGTCACAACGGTGACCCCGTCTTCGCCCTCGCCGTAGACGCCGAGGCGGAAGCTCTTGACGGCCTTATTGCGCCTGAGGCACTCGTGCACAGCCTTCCTGAGCGCGCCGGTGCCGCGGCCGTGGATGATCGTCACGGTCTCAAGATGCCCCATCACCGCGTCGGAGAGGAAACGCTCGACCGCCGGCGCGGCCTCGAGCGTCTCCATGCCGCGCATATCGAGCTCACGGGCGGCAGAGGTGCGCAGCCCCGCCGGCACGCGGCTTGTCCCGAAGCTCTGCTTCTTCGGCTTCATCGCAGCGCGCTCGTCGTCTTCGATGAGGCGCACCTCGTTCGCTTTGGCCTTGAGCTTGAGCGCCCCCGCGCGGAGCTGGAGCGTGCCGTCCTTGCCGACGGCGGTCACCTCGGCGTTCTGCCGCACGCCCGGAAACTCGACGAGGTCGCCGACGCGGATCGGGCGGCTCGGCTTCGGGATCGGCGCCGTGTGGGGCTCATGCGTAACGGCCTGCTCCGCCTCGTTGAGCCCGCGCCTGAGCGCCGCGCGCGCCTCATTCACGTTCGCGTCGCGGCCGGCCTTCTCCTGCTCCTTGCGGAGCCGGTCGAGCTCGGCAAAGGCCGCGTCCGCGGCGCTCCTGGCGTCCCGGATGATACGCTTGGCCTCGCTCTCGCCGCGCGTACGCGCGTTGTCGCGGGCGCGCTCCATCTGCTCGCGGAACTCGCGGGCCTTCTTCGCGTCCTCCTCGCGCCGCAGCAGCAGGCGGTCCGCCTCGAGCTCCCGCTTTTCCAGCGCCTGACGCTTCTGCTCGAGCTGGCTCAGAACGTCCTCAAAGCGCACGCTCTCGCCGCTCAGGCGCGCCTGCGCCGCGTCGATCACCCGCTCGGGAAGCCCCAGGCGCCGCGAGATCGCAAAGGCGTTGGACTTGCCCGGAATGCCGATGAGGAGCCGGTAGGTCGGGCTCAGGGTCTCGACGTTGAACTCGCAGGAGGCGTTCTCGACGCCGACGGTCGTCATCGCGAAGGTCTTGAGCTCGGCATAGTGCGTCGTCGCGGCGACCTTGGCGCCCTGTGCGCGCGTCTGCTCGATGATCGCGACCGCGAGCGCCGCGCCCTCGACCGGATCGGTGCCGGCGCCGAGCTCGTCGAAGAGGATCAGGCTCTCGTCGTCGGCCTCCTCCAGGATCGCCACGATGTTGCCCATGTGCGCCGAGAAGGTCGAAAGGCTCTGCTGGATGCTCTGCTCATCGCCGATGTCGGCGAGGACCTTTTTGTAGACCGAGACCGCGCTGCCGTCGGCCGCGGGGATGTGCAGGCCGCACTGGACCATCAGCGTCAAAAGGCCCAGCGTCTTCAGGCTCACGGTCTTGCCGCCGGTGTTCGGGCCCGTGATCACGAGCGTATCGAAGGTCTCGCCGAGCGAGATGTCGATCGGCACGGCAGTCTTTGCCGGGAGCAGCGGGTGCCGGGCCTTTTTCAGGCGGATTCCGCCGTCGCGCCGGAGCACGGGCATCATGGCGTTCATGCGGAAGCTGAGCTCCCCGCGCGCGAAGATCCCGTCGAGCTCGGTGAGGATGCGGAAATCCCGCTCGATGCTCTCTTTATAGCCCGCGGCCTCGGCCGAGAGCTCAGCGAGGATCCGCGCGATCTCCTGCTCCTCCTTGGCCGTGAGCTCGATGAACTCATTGTTCGCCTGCACGACGCCCATCGGCTCGACGAACACGGTCGCCCCGGTCGACGACACGTCGTGCACGAGACCCGGCAGGTCGCCGCGGCGCTCGGCCTTGACCGGCACGACATAGCGCCCGTCGCGCTGCGTGATCAGCGCCTCCTGCAGAACGTTTGCATAGGAGGGCGAGGAGATGATCCGCTGCAGGATCTGCCGGCTCTTCGCCTGCGCCATGCGCATGTGCCGGCGGATATCGGCCAGCGCCGGGGAAGCGGCGTCGGAGATCGTGTCCTCATCGGGGATCGCGCGCTTGATCTTCTCTTCGAGCTGACGCCCGCCGCGCAGGGCGTAGAAGCGGTCGTCGAGGATGCTCTGTTTATCCGCCTGCTCGCCGTGGTAGTCCTTCGCGCGGCGCGCGCAGGTGAGAAGATCGGCGATCAATAAAAGCTCCTTCGGGCTCAGGGACCCGCCGCGGTCTGCGCGGGAGAGCGATTCCCCGACATTGCGCAGGCCGGAAAAGCCCGGCGCGCCGCGCAGTGAGATCAGCTCGCGCGCGGCCTGGGTCTCATCGAGAAGGCGCTGCACCTCGAACGCTTCGGTCTCAGGCACGAGCGCAAGGGCGTTCTTCTTCGCCTCCTCGCTCACGCAGAGCTCCGCAAGCTGCTCGAGCACGCGCTGCAGCTCCAGGGTCTTCAGGGATTTTTCAGCAATAGCGCTCATGATCATTCTCCTCTCAGGAACGCAGTGCGTGATAGTAGTCGAGCGTCTGGAAGCCGCGCTCGAGATGCGTCTCGGCAAAGCGCTCGGCGGCGGCCGTCAGGCGCCGCAGCGGCTCCGGCGCGAGGCGGAAGCGATAGAGCGCGCCCGGGTCGTCATATAAAATGTGCCGGAGCGCCGCGAGCGACGCATCGCACAGCGGCAGCGTCCTGCCAGCCGCGCAGGCGGCGCAGACGACCTGCCCCTCCTCGACCTCGAGCCGCGGGCTCTGAATGTCAGCGCGGCCGCAGACGCCGCACCTTTCCGCGAGCGGCTCAAAGCCCGAGAGCGCAAGGAGCTTCCACAAAAAGGCCGGCAGCACGAGCTCCGGCGGCTTTTTCAGCGCCGAGAGCGCGTAGAGCCCGTTCAAAAGGTGCCGCAGCAGCACCCCCGCGCTCGCGTCGTCCATCGCGAGTGCCTCGGTGATCTCGGCCATAAAGCAGCCGAGCGCGAAGGACAATATATCCGTGCGCAGCGCGCGGAACTCCTCGACCGTCTCCGCCTGGGAGATCTGATAGAGCTCACCCCAGCGGTACACGGTGAATTCCGACCAGCACAGGATCTGGCAGGCCGCGCCGAAGCGGCTGTTCTTGCGCCGCGCGCCGCGCGCCGCGACCGTGAGCCGGCCCTCCTCGGCCGTGAGCAGGGTCAAAAGCTTATCGGCCTCTTTGTAGTTCGTCTCGCGCAGCACGATCCCGTGCAGCACGATATGTCCAAAACCCTGCATGCCCATGCTCCGCCGCTCCCCGCTGTTCCGGTCCTGCTCCTTGCTGTTTACTCCTTGTACCCCAGCTGGCGCACCGCGTTCACGCTCTCGCGCCAGTTCTCGCGCACCTTGACCCAGGTCTCCAGAAAGACCTTCGTGCCCATGAATTTTTCCATATCCACACGGGCAAGCGAGCTGATCTTTTTGAGCATGCTCCCCTGCCTGCCGATGATGATGCCCTTGTGGCTCGCCTTTTCGCAGTAGATCGTCGCATCGACGTCGACAATGCCGTTCTCGCGCTCCACAAAGCGCGTGATCTCGACCGCCGTGCCGTGGGGGATCTCCTTGTCGAGGCACAGCAGCAGCTTCTCGCGCAGCAGTTCGGCCATGACCAGCTGCTCGGGCTGGTCGGTCACCTCGCCCTCGGGGAAGAGCTTCGGGCTCTCCTGTGCGTACGGCAGTATCAGCTCCTGCAGCTCCTGAAGACCCTCGCCCGTGTGCGCCGAGATCGGCAGGATCGCGCGGAAGCCGCCGAAGGCCTCGTTGTAGGCCGCGATGACCGGCAGCAGCTCCGCTTTTTCCACGGTGTCGATCTTGTTGATGCACAGCACCGTCGGGATCTTCTCCTCTTTCAGCCGCGCGATCAGCTCCTGCTCCGGGCCGCCGACGTGGGCGATCGGCTCCACGAGCAGCAGCGCCGCGTCCACGCCCGAGAGCGTCGCGTCGATGACCCGCTGCATATACTCGTCAAGCGCGTGCCGCGGCTTGTGCAGGCCCGGTGTGTCCATAAAGATGAGCTGCGTCTCGCCGCGGTTCACCACGCCGTAGATGCGGTTCCGGGTCGTCTGGCTCTTGTTGGAGACGATCGCGATCTTCTCGCCCACGAGCGCGTTCACAAGGCTGGACTTGCCGACGTTCGGCCGTCCGCAGACCGTGATCATCGCCACTTTGCTCTTATCCGCCATATTTCCCGCCATGGTCAATCCTCCTCCGCGCGGGGTGTCCGCGCCAAAACGGCTTTCAAATACTGCCCCGTATAGCTCTGCGGCGTCGCCGCCACCGCCTCGGGCGTGCCGGTGCACACGATCGTGCCGCCGCCGTCGCCGCCCTCGGGCCCGAGGTCGATGATGTAGTCCGCGCACTTGATGACGTCGAGATTGTGCTCGATCACGACGACCGTGTTGCCGGCGTCGGTGAGCCGCTGCAGGACCTGAAGCAGGTGCCGCACGTCCTCGGCGTGGAGTCCGGTCGTCGGCTCGTCGAGAATATACACGGTCCGGCCGGTCGCGATCTTGGAAAGCTCCGTCGCGAGCTTCACGCGCTGCGCCTCGCCGCCCGAGAGCTCCGTCGACGGCTGGCCGAGCTTCACATAGCCGAGCCCGACGTCGCAGAGCGTCTGCAGCTTGCGCCTGATCTTCGGCAGCGGGGCGAAGAACTCCACCGCCTCGTCGGCGGTCATGTCGAGCACCTCGGAGATGTTCTTGCCCTTGTAGCGGACCTCGAGCGTCTCGCGGTTGTAGCGCCGCCCGCCGCAGACCTCGCAGGGTACGAAGATGTCGGGCAGGAAGTGCATTTCGATCTTGATCATGCCGTCGCCCGAGCAGGCCTCGCAGCGGCCGCCGCGGGTGTTGAAGCTGAAGCGCCCGGGCCCGTAGCCCCGGCTCTTGGCCTCCTGCGTCGAGGCGAAGAGATCGCGGATGTCGTTGAAGAGCCCCGTATAGGTCGCGGGGTTCGAGCGCGGCGTGCGCCCGATCGGGCTCTGGTCGATGTTGATGACCTTGTCGACCTCAGAGAGCCCCTCGATGCCGCCGCTTTTGCCCGGCCGCACCTTCATGCGCATGAGCTTCGCGCCGAGCGTTTTGAACAGGACCTCGTTCACGAGCGAGGATTTGCCGCTGCCCGAGACGCCGGTCACGCAGGTGAAGGTGCCGAGCGGGAACGAGACGTCGACGTTTTTGAGGTTGTTCTCAGCCGCGCCCCGGACCGTCAGCAGCTTGCCGCTGCCCTTTCGCCGGGACGCCGGCAGCGGGATATACTTTCGGCCGGAGAGATACTGACCCGTGATGCTCTTCGGGTTCGCCATGACCTCCTCGGGCGTGCCGGCGGCCACGATCTCGCCGCCGTGGATGCCGGCGCCGGGGCCGATGTCCACAAGGTAGTCCGCCGCGCGCATCGTGTCCTCGTCGTGCTCGACGACGATCAGCGTGTTGCCGAGATCGCGCAGCTCCTTGAGCGTTGCGAGCAGCTTGTCGTTGTCACGCTGGTGCAGGCCGATCGACGGCTCGTCGAGGATGTACAAAACGCCCATCAGGCTCGAGCCGATCTGCGTGGCGAGCCGGATGCGCTGGCTCTCGCCGCCTGAGAGCGTCCCCGCCGCGCGGGAGAGCGTCAGGTACCCGAGCCCGACGGAGGCGAGGAAGTGGAGCCGTGCGCGGATCTCTTTTATGATGAGATCGCCGATGCGGTGCTGCTGCTCTGTGAGCTCAAGGCCCTCGACCCATTGCAGCTCCTTGTCGACCGAGAGCGCCGTGAAGTCGTGGATGTTGCTCCCGCCGACCGTGACCGCGAGCGCGGCGGCGCGCAGGCGCCGGCCGCGGCAGTCCGGGCAGGGGCACTCGCTCATGAGCTCCTCGAGCTCGCGCCGGCTCGCGTCGCTCTGCGTCTCCTTCAAGCGCCGCTCGACGTTCGAGCAGATGCCCTCAAAGGGCTGCGAGAGCGTGCCGGAGCCGCTCGCGCGGGCGTAGTGCATCGTGAGCTTCTCGCCGCCGGTGCCGTAGAGGATCACCTGCCGCGCCTCCTGGGAAAGCTCGTTCCAGGGGGTCTTGAGCGAGAACTGGTAGCGCTTCGAGAGCGCGTCGAAGTACATGCGCGAGATGCCGTCGGAGCGGATGTTGTTCCAGCCGGAGGCCTGGATCGCGCCGTCGAGGATCGAGAGCGAGCCGTCGGGCACGATCAGCTCGGGGTCGGCCTTCAGCTGGCTGCCGAGCCCCGTGCAGGTCGGGCAGGCGCCGAAGGGGTTGTTGAACGAAAACATGCGCGGCGCGAGCTCCTCGATCGAGATGCCGCAGTCCTCGCAGGCGTAGTTCTGTGAAAAGAGCAGGTCACGCTCTTCTTTTAAGAGATTCACGAGCGTCAGTCCGCCCGAGAGGTTCGAGGCGGTCTCCACGGAGTCGGTGAGCCGCTGGCGGATCTCGCCGCGCACGATCAGGCGGTCGACGACGATCTCGATGTGGTGCTTTTTGTTCTTGTCGAGCGCGATCTCCTCACCGAGGTCGTAGAGGCTCCCGTCGACGCGCACGCGCACGTAGCCGGAGCGGCGCGCGTCCTCGAAGAGCTTCACATGCTCGCCCTTTTTGCCCCGGATCATCGGGGCCATGACCTGAATGCGCGTCCCCTCGGGGAGCGCGAGCAGCTGATCGACGATCTGGTCGACCGTCTGCTGCCGGATCTCCTTGCCGCACTTCGGACAGTGCGGCGTGCCGATGCGCGCCCACAAAAGGCGCAGGTAGTCGTAGATCTCCGTCACCGTGCCGACGGTGGAGCGCGGGTTTCGGCTCGTCGTCTTCTGGTCGATCGAGATCGCCGGGCTCAATCCCTCGATCGCGTCGACGTCCGGCTTCTCCATCTGGCCCAGGAACATGCGCGCATAGGAGCTCAGCGACTCCACATAGCGCCGCTGGCCCTCGGCATAGATCGTGTCGAAGGCGAGCGAGGACTTGCCGCTGCCGGACAAGCCCGTCATGACGACGAGCTTGTCGCGCGGGATCGCGAGGTCGATGTTCTTTAAGTTGTTGGCGCGGGCGCCCTTGATGATGATCTGTTCCTGCATGGGATCAATCCGTCGCTTTCACAATGATGTCCGCCGTCTTCGCGCGCAGAAAGGCGAGGAGCGGCGCGGGCGGGAGCTCCACCTGCGCGCCGACGCGCCCGGCAGAGAGATAGATGTGTTCATAATCCGAAACGCTCTCATGGAAGATCGTCGGGTAGTTCTTCTTCATGCCGACCGGCGAGCAGCCGCCGCGCACGTAGCCCGTGACCGCCGTGATCTCGGCGACCGGGAGCAGCGCGATCGACTTTTCGCCCGCAGCCTTCGCCGCGGCCTTGAGATCCAGCGTCTCGGCGACCGGGATCGCAAAGACGAGCACCGCGCCCGAGGCGCCCCGGGCGACGAGCGTTTTAAAGCACTGCGCCGCGTTTTCGCCGAGCGCCGAAGCCACGTGCAGGCCGTATTCGCGGGTCGAGAGCGGATCCTCGTCCTCGTACACGCGGAAGGTATAGGGGATCTTCTGCCGGTCCAGAATGCGGCAGACGTTCGTCTTTTCCTCTTTCTTCTTTGCCATGGCGCCTCAGCCCTCCTTCCGCAGCTCGATGATGCGGTCGCGCAGCACCGCGGCGTATTCGAATTCCAGCATGCGGCTCGCCTCGCGCATCTCTTTCTCGAGCCGGCGGATCTCGGCGTCGCGCTCGGCCTTCGTGAGCGCCTTCTTTTTGCCCTTGCCGCCGCCCGTTTCGCCCTCGGCCGCCTTCGAGATCTCGAGCACCTCGCGCACGTCCTTGATGATCGTTTTGGGCACGATGCCGTGCGCCTTGTTGTAGGCGTCCTGGATGGCGCGGCGGCGGGCGGTCTCGTCCATAGCCGCGCGCATCGAGGGCGTGATCGTGTCGGCGTAGAGGATGACAAGGCCCTCGGCGTTGCGCGCGGCGCGGCCCATCGTCTGCACGAGCGAGGTCTCGGACCTGAGAAAGCCCTCCTTGTCGGCGTCCAGCACCGCGACGAGCGAGACCTCGGGCAGGTCGAGTCCCTCGCGCAGAAGGTTGATGCCCACGAGCACGTCGAACTCGCCCAGGCGCAGATCGCGCACGATCTCGAGCCGCTCGAGCGTCTGCACGTCGGAGTGCATATAGCGCACGCGGATGCCCGCGTTTTTAAAGTACTCAGTCAGGTCCTCGGCCATCTTCTTGGTGAGCGTCGTCACGAGCGTGCGCTCGTTTTTTTCGGCACGGATGCGGATCTCGGCCATCAGGTCGTCGATCTGGCCCTCGACCGGGCGCACCTCGACATTCGGGTCCAGAAGCCCCGTCGGGCGGATCACCTGCTCGACGATCTGGTCGGCGCGCTCCCGCTCATAGGGCCCCGGCGTCGCGGAGACGAAGACCGCCTGCCCGATCCGCGCGGCGAATTCCTCGAACTTCAATGGCCGGTTGTCGTAGGCGCAGGGGAGGCGGAAGCCGTAGGTCACGAGCGCGTCCTTGCGCGCGTGGTCGCCGTTGTACATCGCGTGCACCTGCGGGAGCGTGACGTGGCTCTCGTCGACGAAGAGCACGAAATCGTCGGGGAAGAAATCCAGCAGCGTCATCGGCGCGGAGCCCGCGGGCCGTTCGGAGATGATGCGGGAATAATTCTCGATGCCCGAGCAGTAGCCGAGCTCCGCCATCATCTCCATATCGTATTCCGTGCGCTGACGGATGCGCTGCGCCTCGACGAGCTTGCCCTCGCTCTCGAAGAACTTCACCTGCTCCTCGAGCTCGCGGCGGATCTGCGCGATCGCGCGCTCCATCTTGTCGCGCGTCGTCACATAGTGGCTCGCGGGGTAGATCGCGATGTGCGTGAGCACGCGCTCGGCAACGCCCGTGACCGGGTTGAACTCGCTGATGCGGTCGATCTCGTCGCCGAAGAACTCGACGCGCACGGCCTTGTCGCGGTAATAGGCCGGGTAGAGCTCGACCGTGTCGCCGCGGACGCGGAACATGTTGCGCTCGAAGGCGACGTCGTTGCGCTCATAGCGGATCTCGGTGAGCCGCCTGAGCAGCTCGTCGCGGTCCCACTCGGCGCCGGTGCGCAGCGACACGACCATGCCGGCGAAGTCGTCCGGCTCGCCGAGGCCGTAGATGCAGGAGACCGACGAGACGACGATCACGTCCCGCCGCTCGAGAAGCGCGCAGGTGGCCGAGAGGCGCAGACGGTCGATCTCCTCGTTCGTCGCGGCGTCCTTGGCGATGTAGGTGTCGGTGTGCGGGATATAGGCCTCGGGCTGATAGTAGTCGTAGTACGAGACGAAGTACTCCACCGCGTTTTCCGGGAAGAATTCCTTGAACTCGCTGCACAGCTGCGCCGCGAGCGTCTTGTTGTGGGCGAGCACGAGCGTCGGGCGCTGGATGCGCTCGATCACCTTGGCCATCGTATAGGTCTTGCCCGAGCCGGTGACGCCGAGCAGCACCTGCTCCTTGAGCCCGTCCTCGATCCCCGAGGCGAGCGCCTCGATCGCCTCCGGCTGGTCGCCCGAGGGCTCATAAGGCGCATGAACTTTGAATTTCGGCATAAGATACTCCTTACACGCACCCGCTCTCGGCGAGCGAGACATCGTCCCCGTCGGCGACGATGATGTGGTCCAAAAGCGGGATCCCGACGGCC
>CAMNAE010000006.1 GCA_946530565.1 uncultured Oscillibacter sp. | reverse complement strand
ATTATCGGCTACACGGTCATGGGCGGCTTCCTCGCCGTTTCGACGACCGACCTGATTCAGAGCATCTTTATGACGATCGCCCTGATCGTGATCGTGATCTACGGCATCGACAAGGCCGGCGGCCTCGGCGCGGTCATGGAGAACGCCCGCGCGCTGCCCGGCTACCTGAATCTGACGCAGGGCTACGACATCTCGACGAACAGCGCCGGCTCCTTCGGCTTTTTGCCGATCGTCTCGACGCTCGCCTGGGGCCTGGGCTACTTCGGCATGCCGCACATCCTGCTGCGCTTCATGGCGGCCGAGGATCCCGAAAAGCTCAAGGTCTCCCGCCGCATCGCGAGCATCTGGGTCGTGATCTCGATGGGCATCGCCGTGTTCATCGGCGTGATCGGCTATTCTGTTTCGAAGGCCGGCGCGATCCCGATGCTGACCACCGCCTCCGATGCCGAGACCGTCATCGTCCAGATGGCGAACCTGATGAGCGGCAGCGGCGTGATCTTCGCGATCGTCGCGGGCGTGATCCTGGCCGGCATCCTCGCCGCCACGATGTCCACCGCCGACTCCCAGCTCCTCGCCGCGGCGTCCAGCGTCTCGCAGGATCTGCTTGTCGACTTCTTCGGCATGAAGCTCAACACGAAGACGAACATGCGCATCGCGCGCGGCACCGTGTTCGCGATCGCGATCATCGGCGTGATCCTTGCCTGGGACCCGAACAGCTCCGTCTTCCGCGTCGTCTCCTTCGCCTGGGCCGGCTTCGGCGCGGCCTTTGGTCCCACGGTGCTGCTCTCGCTCTTCTGGCGCCGCTCCAATCGCAGCGGCGCGTTTGCCGGCATGTTCGCCGGCGGCGCGATGGTCCTGATCTGGAAGTTCCTGATCGCCCCGCTCGGCGGCGCGTTCGCGATCTATGAGCTCCTGCCCGCCTTCATCATCGGCCTCGTCGTCAACGTGTGCGTGAGCCTTGCGACGCCGGCCCCCGAAAAGACGATCACCGACGTCTACGACAGCCTGAACGCGTAAGAAAAGAGGTCTTATCTCCCTATGGACAATTTTCTTGAGGTCCTGATGATGGTCATCTTCGGCTGCTCCTGGCCCGTGAACATCCGCAAGGCCTGGATCGGCAGGACCGCAAAGAGCACGAGCATCTTCTTTTACATTTTGGTGCTGATCGGCTACCTCTGCGGCCTTGGCAGCAAGTACATCAAGTACCAGAACGGGAACCCGGCGCCGATCTATGTGACGATCATCTATGTGATCAACGCGATCATGGTGACGATCGGCATCCTGATCTGGATCCGCAACAGCATTCTGGATGCCCGCGCGGAGGCTCGGCGCCGTAAGGAGGCCGCCGCGCCCCCTCCCCCGCCGCCGCCCCCGCAAAGCTGAAATGACGCCGCCCCGGTGCCGAGAGAACTCGGCGCCGGGGCGGAATGCTCATGAACTGCGCCGTATAAGCTGTTGGAAGAAAGCCCTTTTGATCATGGTTTTCCCGGATCTTTTCGTTCCAAATGATCTGCTTTCCGCACGCGGCGGCACCTTGAATCTTAAACTTTTCACCCCGAAAGAAAGATCGCTCATTCGCGGTCTTTCTTTTTTATTTGAACTGTGGTATATTATATTGTTTCATTCAGTACCGAAAAGAAAGGACCACACCATGACGATACCTAAACGCATCACCTCGTTGCTTCTCGCCGCGTCTCTTGCGGCGTCTCTTTCCCTGCCGGCGCTTGCCTCCTACGCGCTGGGCGACGATCTCACGAAAGAGGAGACCGTGCTCCACGAGGAGACGACGCTCGCGACCGACGTCTTCTGGAGCACGACGTATTCCGATAAGCGCACCGAGAACGTCGTCACCTATACGCCGAACGACGCCGTGACCCCGCGTGTGACCTGGGGCGGCGCGATGACCGACCGCTCGACGCTCTCGGCCACCGCGGCGGCTCTTGAAAAGCAGGGCTTCCGTGCGGTCGCCGGCATCAACGGCGACTTCTTCAACACCTCCAACGGTCTGCCTGTCGGCATCGTGATCGCGGACGGCGAGCTTTTGACGAGCGACGGCGGCTACTGCGGCGTCGGCTTCCGGCGCGACGGCACGGCCGTCATCTCGAAGCCCGGCGTCACGATTCGCGCTGACCTCGGCCACCAGGCCGACCCGAGCGGAACAGGCCAGTACGAGCAGGTGCTCAGGAACATCGCCGCCTATAACAAGGCGCGGCTCGAGGGCGGCATCTATCTCTACTCCTACCACTTCAACGAATCCCACACGACCGGCACGACCAAGGCCGGCGTCAACGTCCTGCTCGAGATCGAGAGCGGGCGCATGGCGATCGGTGAGACGGTCAGCGCGAAGGTCTTAAAGGTCGAAGAGGGCACGGCGATGCAGATCGGGCCGGGGCAGCTCGCGCTCTCGGTCACGGCTGACTCCAACGCCTACTACACCGACGCGCTGCGCACGATGCTCCCGGGCGACACGGTCACGCTCTCCGTCGCGGCGGCTGACAGCGCGTGGGAAGAGGTCCGTTACGGTCTCGGCGCGCTCTACCGGATCCTGGAAAACGGCGTGCGTGTTTCCGGCCTTCCCTCCGGCGCCGCGCCCCGCACGGCGATCGGCCTCCGGCCCGACGGCACGCTCGTCTTCTACACGATCGACGGGCGCCGTCAGGGGCATTCGATCGGCGCGACGATGGACCAGGTGGCCGCGCGGCTCGTGGAGCTCGGCTGCAGCGACGGCGTGTGCCTTGACGGCGGCGGCTCGACGATGCTCACCGCCTCGCTCCCCTCGTCCGATCACTCAGCTCTTGTCAATCGCCCGAGCGACGGCAGCGAGCGCGCCGTGACGAATCACGTCTTTCTCGTCGCCTCCGGTGAGCCCTCCGGCGAACTCGACCACCTCTATCTCGCGCCCGACCACCGCTATGTGCTCGCGGGCTCCCGCGTGAACCTGACCGTCAACGGCGTCGACACCAGCTACTTCCCGATGCGCGCCGACTATACCCTGGACACGACGGCCGGCACGCTCGAGGGCGATACGCTCCTGACACCGCTCTCCGGCGGCGAGATCACGGTCACGGCCTCCTCCCGCAACACTGAGGGCAGCACCGCCATATACTCGATCGCGCGCCCCGACGACATTGCCATCCGCAACGCCGCGGGCACGATCCCGCGCTCCCTCACGCTCTCGCCGGGAGGCACGGCGCAGCTCACCCCCTCGGTCTCCTACCTCCGCAGCACGCTCTTTGCCGACCGCACGCTCTTTTCCTGGAGCCTTTCCGGCGGGATCGGCACGATCTCCGAAGACGGCCTCTTCACGGCCGAGACCCCGGGCAAGGGCGAGATCACGCTCCGCTACGGCGATGTCTCCGCCGTGCTTCCGGTGACGGTGAGCGAGATCCCGCTCAAGACGCTCGAGGACTTTGAGTCCGAGACGACAGCACTCGACGGCTATCCCCTCACGCTGATCGAGGGCAGGCGCTCGACCGACGGGGCGGACGTGCGTTTCGGCTTCGGCGCGTACCGCTTCGACTACGATCTTGAGAGCGAGGGCTTCGACGCGGTCTGGAACTTCACGACGCCGCTCACACTGCCCCGGCCCTCCTACAGCGGCGTAAATATCTGGGTAAAGGGCGACGGCAGCGGCAACACGCTCAGCTTCCAGCTGCTCGCAGACGGTGAGGAGCGCAGCGAGCCTTTGTGCACGCTGGACTTCACCGATTACCGTCAGTTTGAACTGCCGGTCTCCGGTGCCGAGACGTACCTGACGGGTCTTTCGGTCTCAGGCGGCGGCAGGGGCAGCATCGCGATCGACCAGATCGTCGCGACCTACCGGCACATCCTCGACACCGCGCCCCCGCAGATCCGCGCGAGCCTCTCCGAGACGGGCAATATCCTCACCGTGTCGATCTCCGATGAGGTCGACGGCCTGCTCCCGCGCGCGTTCGTGAGCGCCTCCGGCTCCGGCGTCAAATCGAGCAGCTACAACGAAAAGACCGGCGAGCTGAGCGTTGCGTTGAATCTGGACCCCGAGGAGCCGCACCCGGCGCTCCGCGTCCGCATCAGCGCGCAGGACGCCTCCGGCAACCTTGCGAGCGAGTCTGTCGAGATCCCTGCGACCGACACGGCATATCACTTTACAGATACCGCCGGCAACTGGGCCGCGGACTACATCGAGCGGCTCTACCTCTCCGGTGTCACGACCGGCTACACCGACGGCACCTTCCGCCCCGGCGCGAACATCTCCCGCGCGCAGTTCGCAGTCATGCTCTGCCGCGCGCTCGGCTATGACACCGCCCGCTACGACGCGCTCGAGCTCCCCTTTGCCGATCTCAGCGAGATCCCCGAATACGCCCTCCCCGCGATCCGCACGCTCTATGCCCGCGGCATCGTAAACGGCAGCGCCGATCAAAGCGGAGCGATCCGCTTCAACCCCTCGGGCTCCCTCACACGCGCCCAGGCCGCCGCGATGATCGGCCGGACGCTTCCGAAGGGCTATCAGGTCGCTTCCCTCAGCTTCAGCGACAGCGCGAACATCCCCGCCTACGCCGCTGAGCACATCGCGGTCATGGTGAAGCTCGGCATCCTCTCGGGCTATGCCGACGGTGCCTTCCGTCCGGCAAACGCCATCACCCGCGGTCAGATGGCCAAGATCCTGTATAATCTCCTATAAAAATACGTATTGCAAAGGCTGTGACCCCATGTCAAAGCAAAAAAAGCGCCATAAGAGCCAATCCGGAGCACTACCCTGGTGGGGAAGCGCTCTCCTCGCCGTGCTGCTCGCCGGCGCGGTGACGCTGCTCACCCTCTGGTGCCAGCCGAATGCCCTGCGCCAGATCGCCGGGATCTTTGTAAAGCAGCCGCTGCTGATCATATTGAACGCGCTCCCGGTTGGGCTCGTGCTGCTCGCCGCGGCCTTTCTCTTCGGCAACGTCTTCTACGGCGCGGCCCTTTCAGCGCTGCTCTTCGGGCTCTTCTCCTGCGCGAACACGGTCAAGATCGCCGTGCGCGACGAGCCGGTCTTCCCACGCGACCTCGCCCTTTTGAAAGAGGTCGGCGCCGTCGTCGGCAGCTTCCACGTTGAGATCCCCTATACACTGATCGCGGCTGTGCTGGTCGCCGCGGCCGCGCTGATCGTGCTCGGCTGGCTTCTCCCCCCCGCGCCCGGCCCGCTGCGTGCACTGCAGGGGCTCCCCGGCCGCGCGCTCGGCGCGCTCGTCTCCCTCGGCGTGCTCGCCGCGCTCACACTCACGCTCTTTGCCTCCAATACGCTCTACAACTCCTTTATGATCGCGAATCCCTACTATGTGCCAGGCGCCTTCAATCAGCTCGGCTTCCCGTACTGCTTCTTTCACCATTTCACGACCTACGCGGTCGAGCGGCCGGCGGGCTTCCGGGCCGACGAGGCCGCGGCCTGGCAGGCGGGCGGGAGCGACGGCAGCGACGCCCCGGGCGTCAATGTCGTGATCGTGATGAACGAGGCCTTCTCCGACATCAGCGACGCGCCGCAGTTCGACTGGACGGCTGAGTCCGACCCCCTGAAGCATCTGCACGCCCTGCGCGCGGAGCCGAACGCGCTCTTTCTCCACACGGCCGTGCCGGGCTTTGCCGGCGGCACCGCGAACAGCGAGTTCGACGTTCTGACCGGCATCCAGACGAACGCGCTCTCGGAGACGACGAGCTCCGCCTTCCGGGTCGTCAACCGAGATCTTGACTCGCTCTTCCGCGTCTACGCCGCGTCCGGCTACCTGACGCAGTTCTTCCACCCCGGCGACCCGTGGTTCTATAACCGTGAAAACGTCTACCGCTGGTTCGGCGCTGAGGATATCCGCTTTCTGCCGGACTTCCCCGACGCGCAGTACAAGGGCCGCTGGGTGACGGATCAGTACCTCGCCGGGCAGATCATCGGCGCGCTCGATGACGCCGTCGCTGAGGCGACACCGCTTTTCCACTACACGACGACGATCCAGAACCACATGAGCTACACCGCGGACAAATACGGCGCGGACTATGTCTTTCCACCGCTTTCGCTCTCTGACGGCGTCACGTGCTCCGAGGCATCGGAGACGATGCTGAAGGTCTACTTTGAGGGCGTCCGCGACGCCGACGCGCTGCTCGGCGCGCTTGCCGACGACTTCCGCGAGCGCTCGGCGCCGGTCGTGCTCGTCTACTTCGGCGACCACCTGCCACACCTCGGCGAGGACCGCCTCGCCTATCGTGAGCTCGGGCTCGAACCCGGCCTCCCCGAGGCGGAGCAGACGGACCCCTTTGCCGCCTACGAGACCCCCTGCCTGATCTGGGCGAACGACGCGGCCGCCGCGGTGCTTTCATGGGACGCGGCCGTTGCGGCGCTGGAGCTGCCGGAGGACGGCACGATCTCGGCGGCGTTTCTGGGCGCGCTCGTGCTCGAGCTCACCGGCCGGGGCGATCAGGATCCCTGGTTCTCCTACCTGAATGAGCTGCGGCGCAGCGTCCCGGTCGTGCAGGGCGAGCTCTATGCGCCCCACAGCGTCAGTGAGGCCGAGCTCGACGCGCTGATCACCAAGTGGCGCCGCTGGAGCTACTGGAAGCTCAAATACGAAAAGCCCTGACCGCCGCTCTTTCGCGCAAGACAGCGGACGCGGCGCTCCTCCCGAACGGAGCGCCGCGCCGCTTTTCTCTTTTCGGCGTTTTTTCCTCTTTACATTTCCCTTGAATCACGGTAGAATGGTAGCGCATTAACGAATTAAAATTCTCAGGAGACAGCCCGGCGTCCCGCCGGGCACGAACCGTCTCCCGATCGAGACCTGAAGGAGTGCTCTCTATGACCCTTGGCGCCGTCACGCAACACTTAATGAGCGGACTTGGCATCTGCCTGAAGATCTTCTTCTCGACCGCGATCTGCGCCTCGATCCTCGGCATGATCATCGCCTTCGGCTCCATGTCCAAGATCAGACCGCTGCGCGCCGTCGTGCGGATCTTCGTGTGGATCATCCGCGGCACGCCGCTCATGCTGCAGCTCATCATCATCTTCTACGGCCCCGGCCTGATCGGCGCGCAGTACGCGCTCGGGCGCATGTCGGCGGTCTACATCGCCTTTGCGATCAACTACGCCTGCTACTTCTCCGAGATCTTCCGCGGCGGCATCGAGGCGATCCCGAAGGGCCAGTACGAGGCCGGACAGGTGCTCGGCATGACCCGCAGCACGATCTTCTTCCGCGTGGTGCTGCTGCAGGTGGTCAAGCGGATCCTCCCGCCGATGGGCAATGAGCTCATCACGCTCGTCAAGGATACGTCGCTCGCCCGCATCATCGCGGTCAAGGAGCTCACGTTCCTCGCCCAGGAGTACATCGCGAGCAACGCGATCATCTGGCCGCTGTTCTACTCCGCGGTCTTCTACCTCGCCATGTGCGGCATCCTCACGCTTCTTCTCGGCGCGGCCGAGCGCAAGCTCAGCTACTTCCGGGTCTAATCCTGATTTCAAATAAAACGCTTGCACATCAGGCGTTTTAAGCGCAGCTTCTCAGGCATTCTAAAAAGGCTGGGCAGGTCTACGTGCTCAGCCTTTTGCTTTTATATCAAAAACTCTCCGGAGGTATCACCTTTTATGAACGTCTATCAGCTCAAGATCACCGACCGCACCGCGGAGCACGCCGTCTGGCAGCGCTGCCTTGTGCCAGGCGCCATCAGCTTTTCCTCGCTCAGCCTCATTCTGGACACGCTCTATGGCGTAAAGGGCGGCGATGACGCCGCCTTCATCGTCTTCCGCAAGCAGACGCTGCGCGAGCCGAGCGAGGCACAGCCCCTCAGAGAGGACAGCGAGCTGGACGCCTCCCGGACGATTCTGGACACGCTCTTTCAGAGCGAGAAGACGCTCTCGTACAAAAACGGCCCGCTCTACTTAAAGCTCCAGGTCGAAAGCGTCAGCGAGCAGACGCCGCCGCTCTGGCCGCGGCTCTTAAAGAGCAGCAGCCCCGAAAATGACGAGGCCCTTCAGCAGAAGCTCAGCGACCGCTTCTTCTATGTCGATGACGACGAGCCTTTGACGCGTCGCGAGCTGCTCTCGGAAGCGGAAGACACCCGGCTCGCGCTTTCCTGCCCGTTATCGCCCGCCGAAAGGACCCGCGAGACACTGAAGCAGTGGGTGCTGGACTGCCTCAATGAGATCGTACCGCCCTACTACGCGATCATGCCGCTCAAAAAATTCTGCCGCCTCTGCCGCCGGACGAGCGAGCCGCGGCTTGACCCTGAGGAGGTCCCCGCGATCCTTTCAGATATCGCCGCGGAGGACAGCGCGTGCGTCGTGCACGAAGGCGATGTCGTCTCCAAAGAGCTGCTCGACGATCCGTCGCTCTATGACTATGTGGTCGGGGAGCAGAACGGCAAGCCCTGGCACATCATGCGCGAGGATGAGATCGACGAGATCCTGGAAAACGGCTTCCCCGCCAGCGAGTATTATCACAAGCAGCTTTTGGCCTTCCTGATGAGTGAGCTCCGTCTGCCGGAGCCGAACGCGTACGGGCTTGTCTCCACGATCCACCACAGCGCCGCCTTCGGCCACTCGATCGACACGGTCATGGGCGTCTTCCGGGACCGCAGGATCCGCCTGCGCGAGCAGGATGTCCGACGGCTCATGCCCCTCATCCAGGGCGTCTGCAACCACTCCCCCACCTTCTACAACCGCGGCTTCACGCCCGCGGCCATGGGCAAAGCGCTTGGAAATTAAATACGTACGCCAGCCCCGCCGGACGCTCGCGCGTTACGGCGGGGCTGGCGCTTCTGTGCGGACGGCTGCGCGGCGGATCACCAGCAAAACGTCTCCTGAAAAACAGTAAACCGCCAGTTCACTTTTCTTTCTTCTCTTCGCATGCTATCATAAGGCCAAAGCAAGCGTTCCTGCGTCCTTTGCGGTGACATACTTTTAATCGACTTCGGATTCCGGTGATATGATCGGCGCAGGATATCGTCACCAAATGGCTTGCTTCTTGTAACTGTTCAGATACCTCCCAAAAACCTGTCATTTAAGAGGAGCGAAGCGACGAAGAATCTATCGTTTATTGCACTTTTCTTTCGTGAAGCAGATCATTCCTCTAACGAGAGATCCTTCGCTTACGCTCTTTCCTGACAGGGGTACTGAATAGTTACGCTTTTTTCTTGAAAAGAGGAGGGTCTTGCACATGGAATACGACAAGCTTCTGCTCACTGAACTGCGTCTGGCGGTCTATGAAAAGGGCGACGCCGCGCTGTCCGATGCGCTTCTTGTGAAAGCGGTCACGCTGAACGAAAACCTCAGGACCCTCGGCTATGTGCTCGCCCCTGCGGATCTTCTTCGCATCGCTGTCAGCCCCTCGCTGTGCGGCTTTTATGACCAAATCTCCGCCATGCTGGATACGGTGCCCGCCGAGCCGATGTACCCCGGCTTCCCTGATGAGGTCATGCATATGTCCGAGGCGGTCTTCCGCTTCCATCAGCTGCTGCACTATTTTTCGACCTACGGCCTGGAAGCGATCTCCGGCGAGCGGGTCAGCCGTGGCTGGCTTCCGGGCGAGAGACGAACCAGTCCGGCCGCTCCGCAGCGCAGGGTACTGGAGGCGAAAACGCTCCGCCTGCTGCCTGCCGAGTCGCGCTATCTTGTGCCTTTTCAGATGATCCTTTCCCGCCGGGAGCGGATGACGCTGCCGGAGCAGGAGATCGTCAGCACAGCTGTCAGGCATCTCACAGCCGACGCGGTATCCGGCCTGAAGGTGGGCTTTAAGGAAAATCTGAATACGCTCTACGGCGTGCTCGTCGAAATGGAAGACCGCGAGGCCGCATTCCAAATGCTCCGCACGCTCTGTCAGCACAGCGGTGATGCGCTGCGCTGTGTGGATGTTCTTCTGCACAGGTATCACTATCACTTCCGCACGAACGAAAAGCGCTTTCTCGTAAAACTGCTCGAAAGCTACGCCGTACAGGACTTCCGCGCGAACCTGATCCTGTCGGGCAGGCGCGCGGAACGCAACATTCTGCTGCTGCAGTATCTCGACTACTCCGTGTATTCACGCTCAGACGCTCACATGGCAGCCGTCAACGCCTTGCGGGACGGAACGCTCCGCTCCTGGGAGAGCACCGCCAAATCCCTGCTTGCCGCAAAGGACGACGCTGCGCTCGACTTCATCGCGCAGCGGCCAGGCATGATGCTGCGCATGCTTGCTTGGCTGCTGCGGCTCGGCTACCCGCCAGAAGAAGTCGTCGGCGTTCTGGTGAAAAAGGCGTCTGCCCTGAGCACGCAGACGCTTGTGACGAATCTGACCTATTTTGGAAAGCTGCGCGAAGAAGAGCGCGCCGACAGCGCTGTGCTCTATAATGCCTTTGAAACGCTGCTCTCTGCCCGGCTCCGCAGCATGCACACGGCGCTCCGAAGCAAAAAGGTCTTCTTTAAGCTGGACGCATATGACCTGGACGTCTCGGAGATCCGTGCAAACGAAAAATCCGCCGAGGGCGGTTATCTTCGCAGCGGGATCGCCGTTCGCATTCCGCAGGGGATCGACCGCCTGCGCTTCTTTGTGTACTGGAACGACCCGGAGCGCGTCGATGTGGATCTGCATGCCGGGTACACAGACCTTTCTGGCCAGGCACACGGCGCAGGCTGGAACGCCGCATTTCGGGACTCCGGCGTCGTTTTCTCGGGTGATATCACCCACTCCGACGCCGCGGAATATATCGACATCGACCTGACCGCCCCGCTCGATCGGGTCCATGCCAATATTCACCTGTTCTCCGGCCGCAGGGACTTTGCCTCGGTCGAGACCTGCTATGTCGGGCTCATGGCGGTCCCCGCGGATGCCGACGGCGCAGAACCTTCCGCACTCTACAGCGAGGCGAACTGCTTCTTCCACCACGATCTGCGTCAGAAATGCGCGACGATCAACTACGGCTATTTCGACGTCCGCAGCCGCTGCCTCGTGTTCGACGGCGTGCCGCAAAGCTGGAGCTATAACTGGTATAGCGGGCCGGAGCATCGGCAGGGGAAGCTGTCCCTGCGGCGCTATCTTGAACTGCTGCTCAAAGCCCAGGAAGCTGAGCTCTGCGCAAGCGAAGAAGAAGCGGACGCAGTCCTGGTCATGGGAAAGGCCGAAAGAGACAAAGAGATCAGCCTGATCGACGAAAACTTCTTCATGGACGAGCCCGGTGAAGCGCCTGCCTGATCCGCATTTTTAAAAAACCGCGCCCCCCGCCGAAATACAGGCAGGGGCGCGGTTTTTGCCGCCGCCCTCGCCCTTGCGGACGGCAGCGGCTTTTGCTATAATCAGTCCAAACAGATCGTGAGAAGTATGAGGCTTTTTGACATTCAGACGGGAGGCAGCACGGATGACCCAGGCGGAGCAGCGGGCCGCGGCGGCGAAATTTGCGGCACAGTGGAAGGATAAGGGCTACGAAAAGGGCCAGAGCCAGACCTTTTGGCTCTCGCTTTTGCATGATGTTCTGGGCGTACAGGACGTCACGAATTTCATCACCTTTGAAGAGCAGGTCAGGCTCGACAACACGAGCTTCATCGACGGGATGATCCCTTCGACCCATGTCATGATCGAGCAGAAGAGCCTCGGAAAGGATCTTCGACGAGGGATCCGGCAGTCCGACGGCACGTTTTTAACGCCCTTTCAGCAGGCGAAGCGCTATTCTGCGGAGCTTCCCTACTCCCAGCGCCCGCGCTGGATCGTGACCTGCAACTTCCGGGAGTTCCACATCTACGACATGGAGCAGCCGAACGGGGACCCCGAGGTGCTGCTGCTCGAGGACCTTGAAAAAGAGTATTACCGCCTCAGCTTTCTTGTAAACGCCGGCGATGAGAACATCCGCAAGGAGATGGAGATCTCACTGCAGGCCGGCGAGCTTGTGGGCGTGATCTACGACGCGCTGCACAGGCAGTACGCCAGCCCCGACGCGCCGGAGTCCTTAAAGAGTCTGAACGCGCTGTGCGTGCGCCTCGTCTTCTGCTTTTATGCCGAGGACGCCGGCATCTTCGGCCGCCACAATCTCTTCCACGACTATATGGCACAGTTCGACGCCAGGGGCGCGCGCAGCGCACTGAAAAACCTCTTCCGCGTGCTCGACCAAAAGCCGGAAGACCGCGACCCCTATCTTGCAAGCGATGATCCGCTGCTCGCAGCCTTCCCCTATGTGAACGGCGGGCTCTTTTCCGATGAAAACATCGAGATCCCGCCCTTTACGCCGGAGGTCCTCGACATCATTTTAAACCGTGCGAGCGGCGACTTCGACTGGTCGGCCATCAGCCCGACGATCTTCGGCGCCGTGTTCGAGAGCACGCTGAACCCCGTGACCCGCCGCGCCGGCGGTATGCACTACACGAGCATCGAGAACATCCACAAGGTCATCGACCCGCTGTTTCTGGATGAGCTGAGAGACGAACTCGCGGAGATCAGAGCGATCGCCGTCGACAAAACGCGCGATACGAAGCTCCGGGCGTTTCAGGAAAAGCTCGCCGGGCTCAAATTCCTGGATCCCGCCTGCGGCTCGGGCAACTTCCTCACCGAGACCTATCTCTCGCTCCGGCGCATGGAAAACGAGGTCATCGCCCTTTTGAACCGCGATCAGATCGTGCTCGGCATGGCAAACCCGATCCGGGTCTCCATCGGGCAGTTCTACGGCATCGAGATCAACGACTTCGCCGTGACGGTCGCGAAGACCGCGCTTTGGATCGCCGAGAGCCAGATGCTCCAGGAGACCGAGAACGTTGTACACATGAGCCTTGACTTCCTGCCGCTCAAAACGAACGCGAACGTCGTCGAGGCCAACGCGCTGCGCATCGACTGGGAGAGCGTCGTGCCGAAGAGCGAGCTGAACTACATCATGGGGAATCCGCCGTTTGTGGGTGCTCGACTGATGAGCAATGAGCAAAAAGAAGATGTCAACAGCATATTCGAGGACTGGAAAAACGCCGGCAACTTGGATTATGTTGCATGCTGGTATAAGAAAGCAGTTGACATCATGCAGGGAACTGGCATACGCGGCGCCCTTGTTTCGACAAATTCTGTGTCGCAGGGAGATTCTGTTGCAACTCTCTGGAAACCACTGTTTGCAGAGGGTACTCACATTGATTACGCATACCATACATTCCGTTGGGACAGCGAGGCAAAAATCAAGGCACATGTGCATTGTGTGATTGTCGGATTTAGTATTTCAGAAAACACAGCTGCCCCCAAAATATTCTCGGGAAAAATTGCTCAAAGAGCAACACATATTAATGCCTATTTGATTGACGCAGATAATGTGTTTATAGAAAATCGAAGCAAGCCATTATGTGATGTTCCGGAGATTGGTATTGGTAATAAGCCGATAGACGGAGGAAACTATTTGTTTTCTCCAGAAGAAAAAGATAAGTTTATAAAAAAAGAGCCATTGGCAGAAAAATGGTTCAGGCCGTGGTATGGGGCTCAAGAATTTATAAATCGCAAGCCTCGTTTTTGTCTTTGGCTGGGTAAATGCCCCCCCAACGAATTACATAAGATGCCCGAGTGCATGAAGCGCGTGGAAGCTGTGAGAAATTTCAGGCTTGCAAGCAAAAGCCCCGGAACCGTAAAGATTGCCAATATGCCAACACATTTTCACGTTGAGAATTTGCCTTCTCACAATTATCTCATAATTCCGCGACATTCCTCAGAAAAAAGGCGTTATATTCCTCTTGGATATATGGACAGCAACACTCTGTGCGGTGACGCGAATTTAATGATGCGTGATGCTTCTTTATATCATTTTGGAATAATGACTTCGAATGTCCATATGGCTTGGATGCGTACTGTGTGTGGGAGGATTAAAAGCGATTACCGATATTCAGCAGGCATCGTCTACAACAACTTCCCCTGGCCGGAGCCGACCGACGAGCAGCGTGCGAAGATCGAGCAGACCGCCCAGGCGATCCTCGACGCCCGCGCGCTCTATCCGGATTCCAGCCTCGCCGACCTCTACGATGAGGTGACGATGCCCCCGGAGCTGCGGCGCGCCCATCAGGAGAACGACAGGGCCGTCATGCGCGCCTACGGCCTCGACATCAAAACCACCACCGAAGCCAGCTGCGTCGCCTTTTTGATGAAGCGCTACCAGGAGCTGGTCGCGGCGCTGGAGCATCAACAATGATTTCCCTTCCATACCATATGCGCGGCAGACATAACCACAAGCGATCTTATTGCTCATTCCTGCAGATAGAAATGGAGGATATGATCATATGGTGGATTTGCAACGATTAGGAAAGAACATCCGCAGTTTAAGAAAAGCGTACGGTGAAACGCAAACAGAGCTCGGTGAGATACTATCTGTCGAAAAAAATACAATTTCCAACTATGAAAGAGGAAAACGCGAACCCGATAAGAAAACGCTGGCGTTGATTGCGCAGCACTATGCAGTAACGATTGAAGATTTGCTTTATCGCGAAAATGTAAAGGATAAAAAAATCAGCATCGACGTCAACCTGAATGCCAAGAAAATCCCGACACTCATACCGCTTATCTCGACTGAGAAAGCTCTTGCAAATGTTCACTTTAAACGTGCGTATAAAATACAACAAGATTATTATAGATGGTGTTGTAATGATAGCGTAATAACTGCCGATATTGAGGATTCTTTAACGTGCGCCTCTGAATATCTTTCCGCAGCTGCCGAAGATGGAATCAGAGCGGAGGCTTTTGCAAATTATATTGCTTTATGCTTCTTCTTTGAAATGTTATATTTAGGTTTGAATAGTATAAATGATGAGCTGGCATTATTTGAACAATTAAAAAAAGGGGATAAAGCCTTCAGAAAAGCAACGGATAGTAATAATAAAAGGCAATTGTTCGAAGCAGGAAAGTTGTTAAAAGAACATTCACGCATATATGAGCTTTCTATGGGAATGATGCTTACTCATTTGAAACTCTCCGGAAAATGGGCAAATCTGGCGGACTACTATTTGGCTCTGCGCTACATGTTCAATATGGTAGATAATGGTTTGGGTTACGCATTCAATCTGAGAATCGGAATGGAAATGATGCAATCTTTTGCGTCAGTGGGAAACAAGTATGCCCAGTGTCTGATTCACAGCAGCAAAGCGGGGTTAATAAAGCAATAAGTTCACGAATTGTGAACGACAGCGAAAGAAAAAAGGTGTAGAATTGCTATCGTAACCTTTTAACAGGCTTCCTCTAAAGAAGCGCGAGTAAATGAAGGAGGGCATAGCAATGAAAAAGGCGGGAAAACGAGCGATCCAATGGGTGAAAGCACACTGGAAAGGACTGCTAATCGCGGGAGTATCCGTTACAACACTGTTGCTAATCATCAAGCACATATTGGAAACCGAGGATCAAGCGGATTCTCCGGTGACTGAAACTGATGATTTCCTTCCAAACAACTTACCTGACTTCGACCTGCCCGATGTGTCTGATGATACGGAAGAGCTCTCTGACGATATGCCAGTGCTCGATCCGGAGGTTTATAACAAGGCAGCAGAGGACGAACCCCTGACCTCTCCTGTCTTTGAGGTCATCTGCAGCACTGAGGCGGACGAGTCTGAGAAACCTCCTTTCGAAGTCAGTCCCCACATTCGCAATCTTCCTGAGGGATGGCACGCATCATCCGCAAAACGCGAAGAGGCAGAAGAAAACGGCTTCGAGCTCGAAGAAGGCCAAACCTGGGTCAGCAGGTACACCAAGCGCAGTGAAGCGGCTTAATAAAGGAGGGCGACAAAATGCTGAGACGGAAAAAGAATGAAATGGTGTTCGATGAATGGTTCGATGATGACGAAGAAGAGCGCTTGAGCGTCTGGGATGCTGCCGAAATCTGGGAGTCCAGCGGAAAAGACGAGGATTATATGTTCGATTATACAAAAGAAGAGCTCGAAGCTGCTCTGAGATAAGAAACAGCGCAGGAAGGTTTACCACCTTCCTGCGCTGTTTCTTTTATACTGCCTTGTCCATCGAGCGCATTTTATCTTTCTCGGGTAGCAGGGCGTTGACTTCTGTGATCTTCTCTGCTGTCAGTTGGCCGAGGCGCAGTAGAGCGTCTACTCATAAAAGTCTGTCACGCGTTACCCTTTCCCGCCGCATCTGCTCCATGATCTTTCTCATCATTGCAGCATCTCGCTCTTCTTTGCAAAATCGTTTCTGACCTGCGACAAAAACCGCTCGGCGATCGGTGAGAAGGTCTGGTATTTCTTCCACACGAGATAGAGCTTCGTTTCAAGCCGCGGCTTGAGCGGGCGGAAGGCAAGGCCGCTGCCGGGCGAGGTGTCTATGAGCTTATCGAACGTAAGGAGATACCCAAGCTGCTCTTTTGTAAAGATGGAGGCGTTGTAGGAAAGGCGAAAGGAGCCCTCAAGATGCAGCGCCTCCATCTTCGCGCCGGCCCAGGCGGGGATATCCTTTTCCCAGCTCTGCCCGGAGCAGAACAGCGGCAGCCCGATCAGGTCATCCACCCGGATGGCCTCTTTTTTTGCAAGCGGATCCCCCTCCGGCATCAAAAGGCCCCAGACGTCCGCGTCCGGAAAGCGCAGGATGCGGTATTTCCCCGTGTCCGGCGTCTCGGCAAGGACCGCAAAGTCCAAAAGTCCCTTGTCCAGCTTTTCCATGACCTGCTCCGTGTCGCCGCTCGTGATGTGATAGCGGAGACCGGGGCAGGTTTTTTTGAGCGTATGGATGGCCCGGGCGAGAAAGCGGATCTGGAAGGACTCCGCGAGGCCCAAATACAGATCCCCTCCGGTGATGTCGTCCAGCGAGACGAACTCCCGCGCGATGCACTCCCCCGACATCGACGTCGAGGATTTCCAGGCGGCGGTGGACTATCTCTCCTGCTGCGATCTGGCCGATCCGGAGCGCATCGGCATCATCGGCATCTGCGGCTGGGGCGGCATGGCGCTGCAGACGGCCTCAGTGGATACCCGGATCAAGGCGACCGTGACCTCTACCATGTATGATATGTCCCGCGTGGCGGGCAACGGCTATTTTGACGAGGGCGACAGCAAGGAGGCGCGCAAGGCGGCGAGGATCGCGGTCAACGCCCAGCGGACCGAAGATTATAAAAACGGCGATTACAAACGGGCGGGCGGCGGCGTCGACCCGCTGCCGGAGGACGCGCCCTTCTTCGCGAAGGACTACTACGACTACTACAAAACGCCGCGCGGCTATCATCCCCGCTCTCTCAACTCCAACGACGGCTGGACGGCGAGCACCCAGACCTCGCTCATGAACACACGGCTCTTCACCTATGCCGGCGAGATCGAGAGCGCTGTTCTGATGATCCACGGTGACAAGGCGCACTCCTGCTACATGAGCCGGGACGCGTTCAAGCTCCTGAAGGGCGACAACAAAGAGCTGCTGATCATCCCCGGCGCGGTCCACACCGACCTTTATGACCGCAAGGATATCATTCCCTTCGACAGGATCCGGAGCTTCTTTGCGGAGCATCTGAAATAAAGACTGAAATGATACCGAAAAAGGAGAACGCTTCCAAGCTTTTCACTTGGTTGCGTTCTCCTTTTTCGGAAAGGCTGCTTCGTATTCCGAAGCGTTTACTCCGCCAAAACCACAGCCTCTTTCAGGGGACAGAACTGCGCGTCCACGGTCATGAGCCGGATCGCCGCGGCGCCCGCGCCGCAGGAGAAGGGAATGTCGACAGTCGCCGCCTGATCCGCGCTGAGCTCTCCGGCCGCCACCGGGCGCAGAGCGGTCCGGATCAGAGCGCCCTCGCTGTCATAGGCCGCCAGGACCAGGGTGAAGGGCTCGGCGTTCTCCGGCAGGAGGGTGAGGGACACGCTGTCCACCGGCGTCGAGCCCAGGTCCTCCGGGGAGACCGGTTCTCCGCCATGCCTGAGCGTGCGGTCGATGGCAAGGACCGGGCCGGTCTGCGTCTCCCCACGCAGGAAGATCACCGTGGCGTCGGAATCGGTCGCGATCACCTTGATGGCGGGCTCTCCGGAAGTGTTCCCTCCGAAATCACTCAGGCCCCGCCGCGGCGTTTCCCACTCGTTTCGTCCGGCCTTGAAGAGGCTGCGCTCGGTGTTGAAGCCATAGGCAAAGATCTCGTCATCCAACGATTCGATGCTGAAGATGCGGCTCTCGCCCCGGGGGATCGTCACGGTTTCGTAAAGGGCCTGCGCATCCATACTGACCTCTGTCAGAGACGGATAGTACCAGAGGGTACAGCCGTCCTCCAGAGCGGTAAAGCAATAGGCGCGGGCATTCTTGTCAAATGAGCTGCTGACGGAGGCCATCGGGGCGATGGTATAGGGATTGGCCCACATACCGTCTTCACGGAGGCCGGCCGAGAGCATGGAGCCCCGGGCGTAGACCTTGTTGTCGCTCCTGCCGGAGGTGTCGGTCAAAATGCAGCTCTCCCCCCTGTTCAGCGTGACTGACTCCACGAGGGGCGTATCACAGCGCTCTGTCTCCCCGGGCCGGACCTGGAAGATGGCAGAGCCAAGGGGCCAAACGCCGTAGGAGTCTTGCTCGCTGTCCGATCCTGCTTCGGAGATCAGATAGTAGGGGTGGCCGGAGCCCTTCGGCCACGAGACGGTTCGAAAGCCCTGACCGGCCTCAAGTACAAAGACGGCGTGGATCGGGTCGGCCCCCCGCGCAAGCGTCAGCGCTCCGCTGTCAAACTTCAATGAGCAGCAGCCCTGGACGGCCTGAACGGTGATCGAGGAACCCGCAGAGACGGATACCTCGCTCCTGACATACCCCCGGTTGTAACCCTGATAGTTGGAGGAGAGGACATCCTGGCCGTCGCCCAGGACGCTCACGCTCTGGCCGCAGAGCATGACGCTGACAGCCTCGCTGCCGGGATTGGAGAGGACGCAGGTCTCACCCTCCAAAAGGGCCGCGTTTTCCTTTCCCGCCTCGGGAAGGCCCTCGGCACTGACCGTGAACTGGCCCTGGATGGTGAAGATATCGGCGCCCTGATCCCCGGTGACCGTGAGGCTTGCGCCGTTCGGGAGAATGACCCCCTTGCCGGTCTCATCGGGTCCGACCAGGCCGGTGAAGTCGTAGATGTCGGGCTTCCGTTCCGCCATGCTCTGCGTCACGCCGTAGATCGGCGCGGCCTTGCCGCTGGTATTGCGGAAGGTCACCTTCAGGTTCCGGTTGTCAAACTGCGTGATGGGACCCGGCAGATCCGACGGCTCGAATGCCTCCGTCAAACAGGCGTATTTCACCCCATCGAGCATGCTGCTGCCAAGCGCCACG
>CAMNAE010000005.1 GCA_946530565.1 uncultured Oscillibacter sp. | reverse complement strand
CGTATAGCTTGACATTTTTAAGGTCTTTGCTGATATCTACACCGGTCATTTCATCCGGGCTTGCCGGATCAAGCAAATGCCGGTCAGTGTCAAGTATATTCGTCCCCATTACAAACGTATCATCACTGTTGTAATCTTTCGAAAGGGCTCCGCCTGCCGAGATCACTCCGGAATGATATGCAAGAAGAACATTGCCGTTCGAAAGAAGCGCCCAGGCTGCGTTTTCATCGGTTTCCAGTGTGTTGGCACTGTCTTCTTCCGATTTGTTCTCACCGGCATACACGATCGCATCCAGCGTTTCGTCTTCCAGAGCGCGTTCGATAAAATTTCCGGTCATGCGGAACTGAGCTTGGTGCTTGCTCTCCTCAAAGCCAATCCGCTGCGTCTGGAACACATGCAGCAGCGCCCCGCTGGCGGCCAGCGTGATCGTAGAGGCCACCGCGATCGTGATGAGCATTTCAATGAGGGTAAAACCCGCGGAGCGTTTCATATCGCGTGACCTCCTTTCATAGAGCATTTCAAGACAACAGCGTCCCTCCCCCCTGGGGAAAGGAGCTTCGCGTTCTGTTTATGATCCGCTTCATAAATGATGTTCAGGTTGTTCCGGCATTTGACGCCGTCAGGCTCACTCAGAGATTTTCGATCTCGTATCGAATCAGCTCACAATCGGTGCAGGTGCAAGTGCAGATATGCTTACCGTCGCTCGATCTGATCTGCAGGATCCCCATCAGCGTAACACGGAGGGTAAAAACAGCTCTCTCACCCGCAAGGCTCTCAGCGTCTTCCGGGGCTACTGTGAGGGTGATCGGGATCTCATAGACATTGGAGAACGGGATGGTCTGACCGGTAGTTGCACCCTCCAGACTCGGTGTCTCCGGAAATGGAGCTTTTCCTTCATCACTGACCATCGTCAGATAGGCCACAACACGCGCGGCCGGGTCATTTACGGAATCGTCCACCCCTTCGATCCCCTGCGTGATCGTCCATCCGTCTTTTGTCGCAGGCGTATATTTGAACAAGCTGAGTTCTTTCAGGCAATTTTTGACAGAGGTCTGAATGGCACTTGCCGCCACTTGAGCTTCAGGATCCGGCGGCTCGCATTGCCCTGCGATGGAAGTCAGTTCCCCTCGGAATTCTTCCGTGACTCTTGTGACCTCGCCCTCGAGTGTCGCCCGGCACTCCAGCTCTCTGGCCGAGCGGATCGCCGCTGTGTAATTGTTGGTCACCGAAGCATAGATATTGCCGATCACGATCGTGAGGATCATGATGACGATCAGCACATAGGCGAGGACATATCCTTCATCTCGTTTTCGCATCATGGCGCGCCACCCCCGCCTGCCGGGACCGCCGGCACATAGGTGACCAGTCTGAACTGACGGCGCGCATTCTCCTTCGTCTTATCTTTGCTCCAGTGCTCGATTACAATGTCATACCCGCTGGTGATGTTTCCCTCACTGTCGAGGGCATACTCCACCTCAACGTAATACTGCCCCTCTTTGAGCCGCGCAGAGACATCATCTTTAACTTTCTCTTTTTCCTGATACGCGATCCCCTCCGCCTGCAGGGTCTCCAGGACGCTTGCGGCTTCGAAGGTGGCCTTCTGCAGGTCGCGGGCCTCATAGTTTTTCGTGATCGCGTCGGTGAGACCCTGATAGATCGCGGTCATGGCGATCGCGAGCACGGCGATGCTCACGACGATCTCGATCAGCGAGAAGCCCGCATCGGGCTTTCCGTATTTCAGTTTCACGCTGCGGGCCTCCTTTCAAGCGGGCGTCTGAGTCAGCTCAGTTGAAGATATCCTCTTTCCCGGTCTCCGGGACCTCCACGAGCGGCTTTTCATAGTCGGAGCCGCCGTGGAGCAGATAGTGGCGCAGGACGAGGACGCCGTCGAGCGTATTGTCCTCGTCGTTGTAGCTGTAGGTCGAATAGAGGATGCTCGTGATGCGCTCGTTGTTCGAAAGCGCGCTCACCATCGCCTTGTAGCCCTCGTAGGTCGTGTGATAGTAGACCGTGAGGATCTTGCCCTGCAGCTCGGCGCCGTCGCTCGTGGTCATCAGCGGCTGGGTCATGCCGAACTGGAACTGGATGTCCTGACCAAAGCGCCGCATGAAGATCTCGTGCAGCTCCTGGTTGTAGCCGAGCAGGCTCCCCTCACCCATCTCGGACTGCAGGTACTCAAGGAAGAGCAGCTGGTCCTCTTCGAGCATCCCGGCCGGGAATGCGGAATAGAGCTCAGAGCGGCTCTTTTCGATCCGTTCGAGCGCGGCGGGGATCTGCTCGTCGACGGCCTGGTAGCGCATGCCCTCGGCAAGCGAGCTCTGGTAGGCCGTCAGCGTGAGGGCGAGCTGGTTTCTGCGGGTCTCGTACTGCGTTTTTGCCGGGCGGTAGAAGTTCAGATGGATGAAGATCGCCGCGATCAGCAGGAGCAGAGCCAAAATCGCCTTCCAGTTCCGTCCGAGCGCCCGGAAAAATCCTCCGATCATGCGTCCACCTCCAGTTCCGGCACCTTGTGCGCGTCACTGATGCCCTTGCGCGCAAGCTCCTCGTTCATGAGCGCCGGCTTGTAGCTCAGCGTCACGGTGAAGTGATAGCGATCGGGCACGGCGGGCGGCGGCGTCTCGCCGGAGCCGGAGCCGGAACCGGAGCCGGAGCCGCTGCCGGCCGTGAGCCGCGCGAGGATCTCCTCGAGCGAGGGGATGTCGCTGCCGCCGGTATTCGTGCTGCCCTCGATCATCGTGATCAGGTCGTTGAGGTCGGCGAGGTCAGAGGAGATCGGCTCGCCGGTATTCTCGGTGCCCGAGGTCGGCGTCGTAGCCATCGCCATGATCTGCCGCACGGTCGCGGTGTCGAGATCCTCCGCGGAGTCCTCGCCCGGCGTGATCTCGGCCAGACGCGCGCGGGCCTTGGCGACGAGCGAGGCGGCCGCCTCGTCCAGAACAGGCTTCCCGGTCGTGGGACTGGTGCGGTTCAAGGCGTCTTCGAGCAGCGCGTCGTAGTCGACAGCGATCGACGGATCGACATTCTGCAGCTGGTACATCAAGACCGCGAGGTAGCTTGCGTACTTGTTCGCAAGCGTCGCGTCCTGGCGGATCAGGCGCTCGGTCGCGCGCAGGGTCGCGTCGTCGCGGGCCAGCAGCGCCGCGAGATCTGCCATCGAGGCAACGACGCTCGTCGCGTCGCCGCCGTAAACGGCTGCGAGCAGGTCCGCGTTCTGATAGACGTCTTCGCCGATCATGCTGAAGACGACGCTCGCGCCTTCGACCTCGGCGTACATGTCGTTTCTGAGCAGCAGCATGAGCTGAAAGCCGTTGATGACCTGGAGCGAATCGTACCAGGCGTTTTCGCTCGCGGTCTCGCCGTAGTAGATCGGGCCGCCGGGCCAGAGCATGCCGACGAGCGCGTTCTGACGCTGCTCAAAGGTCGCGTTCTGCAAAAGCGTATCGAGGTCATAAGGCGCGTGATAGTCGCCGTAAGCGCTCACGAGCGCGGCGAGCTCCTCATACGTAAGGCCGCTCAGGCCCCCCGCGAGCAGCATCTCTCCGACGGAGCCGCCGGTCAGCTGCCCGCCCTCGACCGAGGGCACCGAGAAGGTGTTCTTGCCCGAGAGCAGTCCGGCCACATAGCTCGGCGAGACATAGCCCATGCTGTTCTGGGTATAGTAGGCCTGCATGTCGGTGAGCGCGCTGCCCTTGGTCGGCGGCGCCTCGCCGCCGTGCAGCGCGGCGTAGGCCTCAGCCGCGACGGCTGTGTTCGTCGCGGGCGCGGGCGTCTCCTCGGCTGCCGCCTCTTCCTCCTCCTGCGTCGGGATCGGGCTCTCAAGGCCCTGTGCCTCATAGAGCGCGTTGAGCGCCTGATCGGGCGTGAGGACGCTGTCCGGGTTCATCGTGACCGTCGAGATGCTCTCGAGGTTCGCGTATTTCAGCTCGCGCAGTGCCATCAGCAGCCACGCGGCGTCGGATTTGTTGTCGATGCTGATGTGCGAGGCCATCGCGAGCTCGGTCGTGCTCATCGCCTCGATCCGCGCCGAGGCCGGCAGCGTCGTCTCAAGCTCTTCGAGGATCTTCACGAGGTTGTCGTTATAGGTCTGCAGAGAACCATAGATCCCGTCCCAGTCGGAGGAATAGGCGCTGTAAGCGGCGTTGTAGTCGTTGTAGTCATTTAAGTAGCCGCGGGCGCGGGCAGCCTGCAGCTGCAGCATGCTCTCCTGCGATTCAAGGCCCGCGATCTCGCTCGACCAGTTGAGCCGCGAGGTGAGCGTGAAGAGGATCGAGGCCAAAAGCAGCGCGCCCGCCGCGGCGATCAGGCCGTACTGCCATACCTTCGTGACGCCGGCGAAGCCGCCGGGGTGGTTCATGCTCGCATCGCCGAAGTCGATGCGATTCGTGCACGCGCCCAGATGCGCGATCCACTCCGGGCCCGGATATACGACCGGGCTTTCGACCCGGCAGCCGAGCACGTCGGAGAGCGCGTCGGCAAGGCCTTCTTCGCGGGCGCAGCCGCCCGCGAGCACCGCCCTGCCCACCTGGTCATTCACGTTGCGGGATGCGTAGTATTCGAGCATCATCGCGCACTCGGCGAGGTCTTCGGAGAGGCCCGAGCGGCGCACGATGCGCTGCAGGCGCACCGTGCCCTCGCGCACGAAGGTGATGAGCATGTCGTCGGTCTCGGCGCAGATGTGGATCTCGGCGCTGCCGCCCGCATCACGCGCGTCGGCGCCCTCGAGCGCCATCTCGTCCGAAACGAAATTGCCCGTCTTTTTGTGCCTGCGCGCTTTCTTTCTGCCCTTTTTCTGCTCGGTCTCCGCATAGACCGCGCCGGCCGCGGCCGCAAGGTCGGCACCGGCGTAGTCGATCGCCTTGACGCTCAGACCGCAGCGGTTCGCAAGCAGGTAATAGCCGTTCAGCATCTCGCGCGGGATCGCCCACAGGAGCACGCGGTCCTGCTGCAGTCCCGTCTCGCCCGCGGTCGCGGCACGGAGCCAGGTGATCGCGTGGTCGGAGACAGACACGGGGAAATACTCGTCGAGATTTGCCCGGAGCATCCGATCGAGCGCCTTTTCAGAGCGTACGTGCGGGAGCGTCGCCTCGGAGGCGAGCACCTGCATGCTCATGATCGAAAAGATGACCTGACGCACACCGCGGAACTCCGGCAGCGACACGGCGCTTGAGAGCGTATACTGCATGGACTCCAGATCCATGATCTCGCCGTCGCGCACGCCGCCCTCCGGAAGCGGCAGCGTGGCGGAGGCCAGTACCCCCGCATTGCTGCCCAGCTTCACCTTGGCGATGCGCAGCTCGTCGCCGACGAACTGCACCGCAAGGGCGGTGCCGGAGCGATTCTTCTGACTCATAGGCGAAAACTCCTTAAAAAGCGAACAGGGTCAATGCCGGAGGGCCGCGCCGGGAAAGGCGCGCTGTCCTCACAGTCCGAATAAGCTGAGATAGGCTGCGATCAGCCGATCGCCGAAGAGCGCGGAGAGATAGATGCCAAGAGAGAGATAGGGCCCGAAGGCAAGTCTCGCCTCCGCCCCGCCGCGCATGCGCCAGATGTGGATCACGGAGCCGAGCACGGAGCCGAGCACAGTCGCGAGCAGCACGCGCGGCGCGCCGAGCAGGAAGCCGGCCGCGGCCATGAGCTTCACGTCGCCGAAGCCGAGCCCGCGGCCCCTCGTGAGCGCGTGAAGTGCCCAGAAAGGCAGCGAGATGATGAGCGCGCCGATGAGCTGCTCTGAAAAGTGCGTGTGATCGGCCGCAAGTCGCGCGATGCCGAGCAGTGCAAGGCAGGCCGAGCATCTGTTCGGGATCGTGAAGGTGATGAAGTCGGTCACCGCGATGCGGATCAAAAGCAGCGTCATGACGCCGTAGATGAGCGCCGTGAAGGGATATTGCCACAGCGGGTACACGAGCCCGACGATGCCCCACAACAGGGCGCTTGCGATCGTAAAGGGGGCGCTCTCCGGTGCGCCGTCAAGCTCGGCGAGCCAGCGCGGCGCGATGTATTTTGCCTCCGCGGCGCCGACGAGCGCCCACACGGCGGCGCTTCCCAGACGAATGAGCATCGAGAGCGCCTCCTTACAGGTACGCGTCGTAGGCGTGGATCATATTGACCATCGGCAGGAAGATCGAGAGCACGATGATGACGACGAAGAAGGCCATAAAGAGGATCGTGAGCGGCTCCATGAGGCTCATGAGCTTTTCGGTGGAGTCCTCGACCTCCTGGTCGTAGTAATCTGCGGTCTTTGCGAGCATCTCCTGCAGTTCGCCGGACTCCTCGCCGATCGCGGTCATATTGCAGACCATGTTCGGGAAGATGCGCACCTCTTTCAAAGCGGCGTTCAGCGGCCAGCCGGAGACGACACGGCTCTGGACGCGTGCGAGCGCCTCGCGGAAGTAGATATTCGACAAGTTGCCGCTCGTTAAAGAGAGCGCCTCCGGCAGCGTCAGTCCGGAGCCGAGCAGCACCGAGAGGATGCGGCAGAAGGTCGCGCTCGCGGAGTTCACCGTGAGGGTCTTCAAAACCGGGAGCTTCCGCGCGAGCAGGCCGTAGAAATGCCGTCCCGGATCGGTAAAGCGAAAAGCAGTCAGGGAGGCAATCAGCGCAATCAACACAATGGCGATCAACCACCACCAGGCGACGAAGAAGTCCGAGACATGCATGACGAGCTGCGTCAGATAAGGCAGCTCCGCGCCCATTTCTTCAAAAGTCGCAAGGAACGAAGGGATGATGCGCGTCATCATCACAAAGAGAACGATGACCATGACGACCGTCAAAACCGCCGGGTAGATGAGCACCTGCCCGACCTTGTTGCTCGTCTTCTGTGCGCGCTCAAAATAGACGACCATCTGCTCGAAGGCGTCCTCCAGGTTGCCCGAGCTCTCGCCCGCCATCACCATATTCGAAAGGATCGGCGGGAAAACGCTCTTCCGCCGCATCGCGCCGGCGAGCGTCGAGCCCTGCTCGACCTCGGTCTCAAGGGCGCGGATCGCGGTGGCGAGCTTCCGGTTCGCCGTCTGCTGTCCGAGCATGCCGAGCGCCGTATTGACCGGCACGCCGGCGCGGAGGATCGAGAGGAACTGCCGGCAGAAGACCGCGAGGTCCTTGGCCTTGGGCTTGCCGAGAAAGGGCAGCGTGATGTCACTGTTCATCACGGACTGCTCTTTTAAGTCCATGATGCTGTAACCTGCGCCGCGCAGTGATGTCCGGGCCAGATCGAGCGACCTTGCCTCGATCGTGGATTTGATTTTCTTGCCGCGCTTATCCAGCGCTGTATACTGATAGACCGGCATAGGCGTATGCTCCGTTACAGTGTTATCTCAGCTTCAGCCGCGTACGCATGGTGTCGGGCGCGTTGGAGGCCGCGATCGCGACGTCGGCCGAGATCTCACCCTTGCCGACAAGGTCCAAAAGCTCGTCGTCGAGCAATCGCATGCCCTCGCGGCGGGACGTGAGCATCGTGTTGCTCAGCTGCTGCGTCTTGCCCTGCAGGATCATGCCGCGTACGGCCGGGGTCGCGACGAGCACCTCGAAGGCGGCCCGCCGCCCGCCGCGCAGCGTCGGCAGCAGAGTCTGCCCGACAACGCACTCCAAAACATCGGCGAGCTGGATGCGTACCTGGTTCTGCTGCTCGGGGGGGAAGGCGTCGATGATGCGGTCGACGGTATTCGGGGCGCCCTTGGTGTGCAGCGTGCCGAAGACGAGGTGTCCGGTCTCGGCAGCGGTGATCGCGGTCGAGATCGTCTCGAGGTCGCGCATCTCGCCGACCAGGATCACGTCCGGATCCTGGCGCAGCGCCGCGCGCAGACCGGAGGCGAAGCTCTTCGTGTCCTGCCCGACCTCGCGCTGGTTGATCATGCAAAGGTCGCCCGTGTGCAGGTACTCGATCGGCTGCTCGAGCGTGATGATGTGACGGCGCTGCGTGTGGTTGATGTGGCTGATCAGCGCCGCGAGCGTCGAGCTCTTGCCAGAGCCGGTCGGCCCGGTGACGAGCAGCATGCCGCGGGGCTTTGAGGCCTGCCTGACCACGATCTCAGGCAAATGCAGGCTCTCAGGGGTCGGGATCTCGAGCGGCAGCAAGCGCAGTGCCAATGCCGCTTCGTTTCTCTGATGATAGATATTGCAGCGCATTCTCACGCGTCCGGCAAGCGTCACGGCAAAGTCCGCTTCACCCTCGCGGCGAAACTCCTCCATCTGCTCGTCGCTTGCGAGCTGCCGCACGGCGTCGAGCGCCTCCTCAGACGTGATCGGCGGGTGATCCTGCTCGTAGAGCACGCCGTCCTTGCGGAAGATCGGCGGCTCTCCGACCGTGATGTGCACGTCGCTGGCGAGCTGCTCGGTCGCCTGGAGCACAAGCGATTCTACGTCAAGCATCACTCTGTCCTCCGTCGCTTCTCTCCCAGGGTTCCTCGCCCGCCGCGTCGGCGGCGCTCAGGCGCTGCACCTCGGCGATCGACGTGATGCCGCGGAGCACGAGGTCGCGCGCGCCCTGCTGCAGCGTCACCATGCCGTCGGAAAGCGCCGCCTCGCGCAGCTCGGCCGCCGTCGCGTTTTCGGCAATCAGTGCACGCACGCGCGGGGTCATCTCCATGATCTCATAGACGCCGATGCGGTCGTAGTAGCCCGCGCCGCCGCAGCGCTGGCAGCCCTCGGGCTCATAGACGGTGATGTCTCTCGCCTCCCCGGGCGCAAGGCCGAGAAAACGCGCCTCATAGGGCAGAAGCTTATGCGGCCTTTTGCAGTGCGGACAGAGCCGGCGCAGCAGGCGCTGGGCGATGATGCCGGTCGTCGCGTCGGCGATCAGATAACTCTCGATGCCCATGTCCATCAGGCGCATGACCGAGGACGCGGTGTCGTTCGTATGCAGGGTCGTCAGGACGAGATGTCCTGTGATCGACGCCTGCATCGCGATCGCGGCGGTCTCGGCGTCACGGATCTCGCCGACCATGATGATATCAGGGTCCTGGCGGAGGATCGAGCGGAGCGCGACAGCAAAGGTCAGCTCCGCCTTCGGGTTCACCTGCACCTGATTGACGCCGTCGATGTTCGCCTCGACCGGATCCTCAACGGTCACGATGTTCACATCCTCGCGGTTGAGCTCGCTCAGCGCCGTGTACATCGTCGTCGACTTGCCCGAGCCCGTCGGTCCGGTGACGAGGATGACGCCGTTGGGCTTGGCGAGCATGCGGTCGAACTTTTCCAGCGCGACGCCCTCAAGACCCAGTGCGCTCTTCTGGCGCCGCAGCGCCTTCTTCTGCGCGAGTCGCAGCACGCTCTTTTCGCCGTAGACCGTCGGCAGCGTCGAGACGCGGATGTCATACTCCACCCCGTCAACGATGCTCGTACAGCGACCGTCCTGAGGCTTGCGTTTTTCTGAGATGTCGAGCCCGCTCATGATCTTGATGCGGGTGACGATGCTGCTGAGGAGCCGCGTGTCATAGGCGTTGACCGTGAAGAGCACACCGTCGACGCGGTAGCGCACACGTACCTGGTCGGGGCCGGGCTCCACATGGATATCGGAGGCGCGGCGGCGCACCGCCTGCTCGATCAGCGAATTGACGAGCACGACGATGACGGAGCTTGAGACGTCGGCCTGCTGCGAGAGCTCCTCCGGCGTCGCGCCGCCCTCTCCCGAATCCTGGTTGATGTACTGGTCGATCGCGGCCTTTGAGACACCCACGCCGAAGACGCGGTCGATCGCGGCCTGGATCTCGCTCGCGGTGGCGAGCTGCATGCGTACGCGCAGATGTGTGACCAGCGCGATCATATCGCGGCCGCGCATATTCATCGGGTCGGCGACAGCCACGGTCAGCGTCGTGCCGGCCTCGTCGATCTCAAAGGGGAAGATCGTGTTCGCGCGCAGCATATCGGGCCGGAGCTGTCCGCGCACGATCTCGGGCAGGGTCTTGTCGTAAAGCCGCACCACCGGGACGCGGCTCACAAAGGAGAGCGCCTCGATCAGCTGCTCCTCGCTCACCTGTCCGCCGTCAGATAGCAGTTCGCGCGCGTTCTTGCCCGTACGCTGCTGCTCCGAGCGGATAAACTCAGCCTGCCCGGCCGAGAGGTAACGGTGCTCTACCAGATATTGTAAAAGACGTTCGTTCAAGGCTCTGCCTCCGAAGATTCAAGTCAAAACGCCGGTAATTGGCACAAAATCCGAGCCGGGCCATCAAAGCAACATCGAATGAATGCCTTCGACGCTCCTTTCAAAGCCCCTGCCCGGGATCTTTAACAAGATTCATCCCGGCGGGCGGAGAGCCCGCCGGGATGAATGAGATTGATGCTGTTGACGCACTTAAGGCGCCGGTCTTCAAACTAATCAGTAGCGGACGATCAGGTTGAAGGTGGCAGAGGCGCTGTGATTCTTCACAGAGCCCTCGACGGTGACCTTGACGCCGTTGGCGAAGTCATCGATCGTGAGGGAGCCGAACTTCGCGAGCAGCTTGCCGGCCTCGGCGATCGCCTCGGAGTTGCTGGAGGCGTTCTTGATGCCGTCAAAGTCGCTGCCGGTGATCGTAATGTCTTCGATCGTGATGGTCGGGTTGCCGTTGGGCAGGACCTTGAGGACCTTGGCAATGAGGGCAGTGAGGTCGCCCTGTCTGTCGAAGGCTGCAGCATGAGCCGCGGCATAGCCCTGGACCTTGGTGCCGAGCGTGGCGGCATCCTTGCCCTCGAGATATGCGATCGCATTGTCGTAGCTGCCGACGGTGCGGGACTTGTTCAGCAGATCACCCGCGGTGCCGCCGATATTGCTGGCCTTATCCTCGAACGCAGTGGCGATCGAGGCCTCGATGGCGCTCTTGAGGGTGTTGGCGGAGCCTTCGAGAGCCTCGGTGCACTCCGCATCCCCGTTGGCATCGCCGAAGGCGTTGGCGAGGTAATCGCACATCGCGTCCGTCACGGCGCCGTCGGTATCGATGGCGTCGAGCAGATTCGCGATCTTGTCATGGACCTCGGCCTGCGCGTCCAGAGCGTCAGAGCCCGTTCCGTTCAGGCTGTTGGCGATGGACCTGATGTCGCCCTCCTCCTGGTTGGCGATCATGCTCTTGATGATCTCCTCGAGCAGCTGGAAGACGAGCTCAGCGGTCTTGGTCGTCACGACGGTGTCGCTCTGGCCGGAGAGATACTCGGCGTTCTCGTCGATCAGGGTCGTGATGATGTTGTTGACCTTGGCGTCGATGTCGTCGACCTGGAAGGTCAGCGTGACGCCCATCTTGGCGGAGGTGACGGAGCCGGACTTGACCTCATCGGCGAGCTTCGTGATGCCGGGGATGATGCGCTCGGCCTTCGCGTAGTCGACCTCGCCCTCCATCAGGGCGGCCTTGTTGGTCTCGGCCTCACCGCTCGCAGAGCTGCTGCCGCCGACACCGGCAGCGTACTTCGCAGCTTCGACGACCGCCTTCTGGGCAACCTTGTTGTAGCCGTCCTTGATCTCCTGGGTCACGATGACCACGAGGTTGTCCTCGCTGTCATAGTAGTAGGCCAGGATGCCCTCGCCGTCGAGGTTGACCTGGAGGATCAGGGCATAGGTGTTGGTCGCGGCAGCGTCGTAGTCGACCTTGGACTCGACCTTCTCGTCGATGACCTCGCCGTCACGGGTGGTGGTCGTGGTCGTCACGGTCTCGGTCTCGGCGCCGGTGAACACGGCCTGGAAGTGATCCTCAGTCGTGAGGTTCAGGACGCTGGTCTCGCTGGTGTTGGTGTGGAGGTTCTCGATCAGGACCTTCGTAACGGCCTTGGCGAGCTCCTTGGCAGCCTCGGTCTTGGACGTCGCGCTGCCCTCGACGATGTTGCCGTCATGGTCAAAAGCGACGATCGTCGTGCCGTCCTGCTGGATGGCGACGGTCTCGAACTTCGCAGCGGTCAGAGCGGTCCAGGTGTCCTTCATGGCACCCTTACCGGTGTCCACGGTCTTGTCGTAGACGCCCTCGGCGATCTCCTTCACGGTCAGCTCGTCGTACTGGAGGCCCATGGAGTCGAGCACGGCCTTCACGGTCTCAACGGCCTTGTCGTAGCTGTCCTCAGCGCCGGCGCGCGGGCCGAGTGTATCGACCGCGTTGATCGCGTAGTTCACGGCAGAGGCGACGAGCACCTTGAGGAACGCGGAGTTGAGCTTGCCGTCGAGCTGGAGGATGACCTCTTCGTTCTCTTTGCTGTAGTTGAGCTCATAGGAGCCGAAGTTCGCAAGGATGCCGGAAGAGGACTTCGCGGATTCCAGATCTGCCTTCATCGCCTCGGAGGCGGGAGCAACACCGTTGTCCCACAGGAGGTCGTTGGTCGTGGTCGTCGTGGTGGTGTTGGTGGTGGAGCCACCGCCGCCGCCACCGCCGCCACCGCCGCCGGAGGCAGCCTGGACGAGCAGGGCCAGACGATGGATCACAGCCGCGACATGTGCGCGGGTGGAGTTCCAGGTCGGGTAGAAGTTGCCGTCTTTATAGCCATAGATGATGCCGTAGCTGATGCAGGTCTGCACCGCGCTCTTGAACGTCGCGGCGATATCGGCCTCGTCGCCAAAGCCGCTCACCTTCGCCTGCTTGCGGAAGTTCTTTCCGTGCTTCGCGCAGTAGTCGATGTAGCGGGCCATGATGGCGCACATCTGCTGACGGGTGATCTCACCGTTCGGGTTGAAGGTGCCGTCTCCATAGCCCGTAACGATGCCGTTCTTCGCGGCCCAGTCCACGGCCCCGGAGCACCAGGACCCGGCCGGAACGTCGCTGAAGGACGTGCTCTTGTTGTCAACGGTGACTTTCTCCATACGGGCAAGGACGACCACGAACATGGCGCGGGTCATCGTCCGCTGCGGAGAGAATGTGGTGTTGGTGGTACCAACGAAGTAGTTCCGCGCTGTGACGAAGTCGACATCGGCGTAGAACCAGTCGCTCTGCTTCACGTCTGTAAAGCTGCGCACGCTGACGGCACCTGCGAAGGTGGGCAGCAGCGTGACGATCAGGCTCAGACTCAGAAGCAGGCCAAGTACACGCTTTTTCATCATTTTCGCTCCTTCTCATAAAAAGTAGGGTACTTTGACGGATCTTATGCCCGCGACAGGAGACGGCACATCTTTGAGGATTCCCATGGCATGGTATCAGACCCTATAAGTCAGATTCATTCTAACAGAAACGATTTCGTCTTTCAAGTGCTCCGTGCGGTTTTTTTGGCTTTGCGGAACGCTTTTTTTGCTCTTTTTACGAAACCGACGCCGCGAAAAAAGCTTTTCGCGGCGTCGGTTTTTGTGATTGCTATCTTATATTTAAGAGATCGCCATGTCGGCTTACGGACGCATGGGCGGCGTATCCCGCGGGATCAGGCCCATTTTGATGAGCGCCGGGCGAAGCGCCGAAAAGAGCAGTACGAGCAGCACGGTCTGCACGGGGAGCATGATGAGGTTTTTGACCGCGCTGGCTGAGGCGGTGACGACCCAGGCCCTGCCCGAGAGGATCGCCATCCACAGCGCGCCGAGCGTCACGTTTTCGATGTTCGTCAGGAGCTTCGCCAAAAACAAGCGCCGGATGTTCACACCGGAGCGATAGGTAAAGAGCGCGTAGAGAAAGACGCCGAGCATCGTCGTGAGCGTATAGCCCGGGAAGAAGGGGTAGCCTCCGCCGCCGGTCACAAAGAAGCTCAGTATATCCTCGGCAAAGCCGAAAAGGAGCCCGAGCAGCGGCCCGCAGACCCAGGCGCAGACGCTGCGCGAGAGAAAGCCCCAGGTGACCTTCGCCCCGCCGAAAAGCGGGACCGAGGGGACGAGCGAGAGCGCCATCGTGAGCGCGATCATGAGCGCGGCGAAGGTGAGCTTTTTTACAGAGCGCACTTCTGCGGCGGCCGCGCGCCAGTAGTCCGCCGAAAAGGGGTGCGGATAGAGCCTGTTGTCCATAAAGATACCTCCTTAAGATCTCCGGCAGTTGCCGCAGATCCCAAGGAGGCGCATTGCGTTCCCGTTTCTGCGGCAGCGGGATGCGGAACACGCACTGCGGCTCTTTCATAAAAGAGCCTTTCGTCCGAAGAACAACTCCCCGTCTCTCCGGCACTCAACACGCGTATTCCTACTCTGCCTAACTTGTTTTTCATCCCCGGCGCGGGGAGTCCAGAGGGGCCGCGGCCCCTCTGGTTTCCCGCCCGCAGGCGGGAAACCCTGTTGACGTTTTTGCCGGCGGCGTGGCCCCACATACTCCCCGTGGGGTCTCCCGAGGCCCGTTCCTTTGGGCCGAGGGTGTACGTCGGCAAAAACACTTCTCGCGAAGCGAACGTGCGCCCCTTCAGGGGCGTGCGCTGAGCGGAGCGCGATCCCCTTTTCTTCGCTGAGAACCGCAAGGTTCTCAGCGAAGAGTCTGTTTCAGTTCATCTGGCGCCTGCGCGAGAGGTTCATCGTGCCGTCCTGCATGCTGCCGATCGACTCAAGCGCCTTGCCGGTGCCGAGCGCCACGCATGAAATCGCGTCGTCGGCGACCTGCGTCTGGATGCCGGTACGGGCGGTCACGAGCTGCGGGAAGCCGTAGACAAGGCTGCCGCCGCCGGTCATGACGATGCCGTTGGTCGCGATGTCGGCCACGAGCTCCGGGGGCGTCCGCTCGAGGACCGAGTGGATCGACTCCATGATCCGCTCGACGGGCTCTTCAAAGGCGTCCATCATCTCGGTGGAGGTGACGGTCACGTCCATCGGAAGGCCGGTCAAAAGGCTCCGGCCCTTGACGGTCATGCTCGTCTCCTCCTCGCGCGGGAAGACACAGCCGATCTTCTTTTTCATGTCCTCGGCCGTACGCTCGCCGATCAGCAGGTTGTGCTTGCGGCGCATGAACTTCACGACGGCCTCGTTGAGCGCGTCGCCCGCGATCTTGATCGACGCGGCTTCGACCACGCCGCTCAACGAGATGACCGCGATGTCCGCCGTGCCGCCGCCGATGTCGACGACCATGTGCCCGTCGGGCTTGGCGATGTCGATGCCCGCGCCGATCGCCGCCGCGACGGGCTCTTCGATCAGATACACCTTGCGCGCGCCGGCGGCGATGCCCGCGTCGATGACCGCGCGCTCCTCGACCTCGGTGATGCCCGAAGGGATGCAGATCATGACCCGCGGCTTGAAGATCGAGACGCCCCCGACCTTGCGGATGAACTCCTTGAGCATGCGCTCGGTCATGTCGTAGTCGGAGATGACGCCCTCACGCAGGGGGCGGATCGCAACGATGTTGCCCGGTGTGCGGCCGAGCATCGCCTGCGCGTCGGTGCCGACTTCAAGGAGCTTGCCGGTGTTCTTGTCAAGCGCGACGACGGAGGGCTCGTTTAAAACGATCCCCTTTCCTTTTACAAATACAAGGACCGAAGCGGTCCCGAGATCGATGCCGATGTCCTTCGCCATAGTATGATAACCTCTCATCTGCCCGGAGGGGCGTAAATCTGTTTAAGGGCCAGGGGCCAAGCGCCAAGGGCCGGGGATTCGGAGCAGCAATCCCTAATCCCTAATTTCTATTCCCTAATCCCTGTTCTCTCAAATTATATTTGCTTTTTACAGCGATTTCAAGGCAAAAAAGTTACAATTCAGTTCCGTTTTCCCCCGCCGCTTTGTGTTCGCGGCGTGAGCGCGGCAGCCGCGAGCAGCACTTCCCCCGCGCCGGCGGCGAGCAGCGTGCGGCGGCACTCGGCCATCGTCGCGCCGGAGGTGCAGATATCGTCGATGAGCAGCACCCGCTCACCGCTCAGGGGCCGCAGTGCCGCATAGTTCCCGAGCACGCGCGCACGGCGCTCGGCGGCGGACGCCGCGCGCGCGACCGGCGGCGTATCGAGGAGCTTTTTCAAAAGCCGCTCCGTCGGGAGTTCAAAGACCGCCGCGGCGTGCCGCGCGATCAAAAACGCCTGGTCGAAGCCGCGGGATTTCAGGCGCTTATCGCCGAGCGGCACCCAGGTCACGCGGTGCACGCCCGTAAGGCCCTCGCGTACGAGCGTTTCGGCAAGCGCCTCTCCGAAGGGCCGGGCGTATGCGATGTGCCCGGAGTACTTGAGCCCGACCAGCGCGCGGCGCACGGCACCCTCATAGCGAAAGGGCGCCGCACAGTGCAGGCCGCTCTCGCGCAGATCCATATCCTCCCGCTCCGGCCGCGGCGCGGAAGCAAGGCACTGTTCGCAGAAGCCGACCTCAGCGATGACTCTGCCGCAAAGCGGGCACTTGGGCGGAAAGAGCAGATCCAAAACCGCATCACGCACGTCCATCTTTACTCCTCGTCTTCAAAGGCGTGGCGCAATCGCCAGCAGAGACCGCAGTAGCGCCGCGTGCGGGCGGCGTTGTCGGTCATCGTGCGCAGGACCGCGTCGTCGCCGACCGAGATCAGAAGCTGTTTTGCACGCGTGATGGCGGTGTAGAGCACCGGGCGCACACACAGCCCCTGCGCGCAGGGCACCGCCGCAAAGACGACGCAGCGGTACTCGCTGCCCTGGGCCTTGTGCACGGTCTGGGCGTAGGCGAGCTCGAGCTCCGAGAGCATCTCGCGCGCGTAGGTCGCGCGGCGGCCGTCGAAATCGAGCGCGAGGAACTCCCCGGAGGGGTCGATCGCGGTGATGCGGCCGATGTCGCCGTTGAAGATGCCGCTGCCTGCCTCGCCGTTTTCGCGCTCCCACAGGATGTCGTAGTCGTTGCGCGTCTGCATGACGCGGTCGCCGCAGCGGAAGCGCCGCTCGCCCCAGGCAAGCTCGCTCTTCCCCTTGGCCGGGGGGTTGAGCGCGCTTTGCAAAAGCGTATTGAGCTGCTCCGTGCCGCAGGGTCCCTTGCGCGTGGGCGTGAGCACCTGGATCTCGGAGGCGGGGATCTTCATATTCTTCGGCAGACGCTCCGCGCACAGCGACACGATCGTCTCGGCCGCCTGCTCCGCACGCCGCCGGCTCATGAAGAAGAAATCGCCCTGGTCGTTCACGAGCCGCGGCGCGATGCCCTGATTGACCGCGTGCGCGTTTCGGATGATCGCCGACTGCTCCGCCTGACGGAAGACGTCGGTCAAAACGATCGTCTCGACCCGCCCCGAACGGATGAGGTCGGAGAAGACCGTGCCCGCACCGACGGACGGGAGCTGGTCGGCGTCGCCGACGAGCACGAGGCGCGTGCCGGGCCGAAGCGCCCGCAGCAGCGCCGCGAAGAGCTCAAGATCGACCATGCTCATCTCGTCGACGATGACGGCGTCGGCCGTGAGCGGGTCCTTTTCGTTCTTTGAAAACGCAACGCTCTGGCTGCCCTCGTCCCAGGCCGCGCCGAGCAGGCGGTGGATCGTCATCGCCTCCAGGCCGCTGAGCTCCGCCATGCGCGCGGCAGCGCGGCCGGTCGGCGCGGCAAGGCTGATATCGAGCCCCATCGAGCGAAAGAGCGCGACGATGCCGCGCAGGGTCGTCGTTTTGCCGGTGCCGGGCCCGCCGGTCAAAAGCAGCACGCCCTTGCGCGCCGCGGCTTCGACCGCATGCCTCTGCCGCGGGGCGTAGGTGATGCCCTGCTCCCGCTCGATCGCCGCGATCGCGCCTCCTGCCCTCCGGCTCACGTCCGCCGCCGCTTCGATCAGGCTCTTCAGCCGCAGCACCGCGCCCTTTTCCGCCTGATAGAGCCGCTCGAGGTAGCAGGCGCGCACGTTTGCGACCGTCTCCTCAACGATCTCCCTGCGCTCGAGAAGGCGGTCGAGCGCGCTCTCACAGGCGTCCGGCGCGCAGTCCAAAAGCCGCGCGCTCGCGTCGATCAGCTTCCCGCGCGGGAGAAACACATGGCCGTTGCCCTCGTTGTGGACGAGCTCAAAGAGCACCGCCGCCTCGATGCGGAACGCCGAATCCTCGGCAAAGCCGAGCTCGAGCGCGATCGTATCGGTGACCGAAAAGGGCACGGAGTAGCTGTCGGAGGTGAGGAGATAGGGATTGCTGCGGATGCTCTCGAGCGCGCCGTCACCGAGGTTGCGCCGAAGCAGCATCGCAAGGTTCGGCGGCAGGCGGTAGCGGGCAAGAAAGCTCATGAGCCGCCGAAGGCCCATGTGCTCACGAAAGGCCCTGCCGATCTCGGCCGCCTTCTTATCGGTCACACCGCGCAGGCGCGAGAGCTTTTCGGGCGTCTCCTCCATCACGCGCAGCGTATCCGCGCCGAAATAGTCCACGATCAGCCGTGCGGTCGCGGGCCCGACGCCGCGGCAGATGCCCGAGGAGAGGTAGTCGCAGATCTCCTGCTCCGTCTCCGGGAGCTCACGCTCGACATCGACGACATGATACTGCTCGCCGTGCTGGGGGTGCACCTCCTCGGTCGCCGTGAAGGTGAGCCGCTCGCCCGGCGCCGCGCAGGGGATGCAGCCGACGCAGGTGACAAGATCTCCGTCGTCGGTCAGAAGGCGCAGCACCGTGTAGCCGTTTTCTTCATTTGTAAAGACAACACTCTGCACGACCCCATCGCCCGAGACGAGCGGCAGATTTTGAGTAGCTTCCATAGATGCCTCCGATAAAGGATCCGGGATCCGCAAGAATGAGGAATTAGGAATTAGGAATGAGGAATTGGAAATCAGGATACGGATAGCAGCGAACCCCGGCCCTTGGCCCTCGGCGCTTGGCCCTATTCCCTATTCCCTAATCCCTGCTCAACCCCATGAGCGCGCAGATCTTTTCCTCCTCGGCGCGCATTTTGGCCTTCTCCGGCCCCTCGTCCATGTGGTCGTAACCGAGCAGGTGCAAAAGCGAGTGCACGGTCAGATACGCTGCCTCACGGCTCTTCGAGTGGCCGTACTCCTCAGCCTGCGCGGTCACATGCTCCATCGAGATCGCCATGTCCCCGAGCGGCACCAGTCCCGTGCCCGGATCTGCGTCCTCTTCGGTCGGCAGAACGCCGGGCTGAAGCTCCAGTGCCGGGAAGCTCAGTACGTCCGTCGCCGCGTCCACCCCGCGCATCTCGCGGTTGAGGGTGCGGATGCCCTCGTCATCCGTGATCGCGACGTCGACCTCGCAGCGCACCGTCACGCCCTGCTGGGCAAGTCCCGTTCGGATCGCCTTTCGGATCAGCGCCTTCATCCGCTCGCTGACCTCGCCCGTCTCGTCCGTCACGGGGATGTAATGCGCCTTAGTCATCTCGCATCGCGCCCCTTTCCGTATTTCGGCGCCCCCTTCGGGGCGTTTTTCTTCTCATATTCGGCGTAGGCCTGCACGATGCGCTGCACCATCACATGCCGCACGACGTCGGCGTCGGTGAGCTCGCAGATCCCCACGCCCTCGACGTTCTTCAGGACCCGCATCGCCTCCAGAAGGCCGGAGGCCTTGCCGTCGGGCAGGTCGATCTGCGTGGCGTCCCCGGTGATCACGATCTTGCTCCCGAAGCCCAGGCGCGTCAGGAACATCTTCATCTGCTCGCGGCTCGTGTTCTGCGCCTCATCGAGAATGATGAAGCTGTCGTCGAGCGTGCGGCCGCGCATATAGGCAAGCGGCGCGACCTCGATGCTCCCGCGCTCGAGGTATTTCTGATAGACTTCAGCGCCCAGCATGTCGAAGAGCGCGTCGTAGAGCGGCCGGAGGTACGGGTCGACCTTGCTCT
>CAMNAE010000004.1 GCA_946530565.1 uncultured Oscillibacter sp. | reverse complement strand
GCGACCGCGCTGTTTTACGTGCTCTCGATCGCGCTCGGCGGCGTGATCGCGCGCTTTCTTCCGCTCGACGAAAAGGGCCGGAAGCTCTTTATCTCGATGCTGATCTTCGACAACATCGCCTTCATCGGCTTCCCCTTAACAACGGAGCTGCTCGGCGCCGAGGGGACCCTCTTCAACGCGATCGCGAACATCTTCTTCATTTTCTTCTTCTACACGCTCGGCATCACGCTCATCTCCGGCAAGGCGACCTTTGAGCCGAAGACGCTTTTGAAGGTCCCCGCGAGCATCGCCGCGATCGCGGCGCTTCTCATCTACTTCAGCGGGCTCCGCTTCCCTGCCTTCCTGCTCGACACCTGCTCGACGCTCGGCGGCATGGTGACGCCGATCTCGATGCTCGTGATCGGCTGCTCCCTCGCATCGATCCCCCTGCCGGACATTTTAAAGGACCCGATGAGCTATCTCATCTCGCTCCTGCGCCTCGTCATCGTGCCCTTTGCGCTGCTCTTCCTGCTGCGGCTCCTCCCCTTCCTCCCGAGCGACGTCATCCTGGCCGCGTCGCTCCTCGCCGCGCTCCCGACCGGCACGATGTGCCTGATCTTCTCGCAGCAGTACGACAACCACCCGGATTACGCCTCGCGCACGGTCGTGCAGGGTATGCTCTTCATGATCGTCACGATCCCCGTCTTCTTCTACGCGGCCTCGACGATCCTGGGTCTTTCGTAACCCCGCGCCTTTGCATGAAATCCCCCCGGATCCTTTCGGATCCGGGGGGATCATCTTATTGCGTTATTGCGCCTGTTTCGCCGCGCGGTCGCGGTACAGGAAGGTCACGATCTGGGCTCTCGTGCAGGGATCCGCCGGGGCGAAGAGCTTATCCGTCACGCCCTTCGTGATGCCCTTGTCCACCGCCCAGGTGACGGCGGGCGCGCACCAGTAATCGGCCGGAACATCGTCGAAGACCTCGCGCGCAGAGGCGGAGCCGCCCTCGAAGCGGTAGAGGAAGGTCACCGTCTGGCCGCGGGTCACGGTCGCGTTCGGCGCGAAGTGCGTCTCGTCGACACCCTTTGTGATCCCGTTTTCAACGGCCCAGCGGACCGCCTTTTCATAGTAGCTGCCGCCGACCACGTCCGCAAAGGGCAGGTCTGCCGTCTCCGGCTCGGGGGAGCCGGCCGTGCGCCAGAGGAAGGTGACCATCTGCGCGCGCGTGCAGGAGCCGTTCGGGCTGAAATGGCTCGCGTCGGTGCCGTTCGTGACGCCGTTTTCAACGGCCCAGTCAACGGCCTTTTCATAGTAGCTGCCGCCCGGGACATCGGCGAAGGCGCTGCCGCCCGTTCCGCTTGCGCCCTCGGCACGCTGGAAGCTTGCCGCCACACTCACCCTGCCGGCGGGCATCGTGAATGAGTATGTGCCGTCGCCGTTGTCGGTGAGGGCGATCGCATTGCCGTTCCTGTCGGTCACGCTCAGGGTGTCGAGTACATAGCCCTCGTTCGGCGTTGCGGTCAGCGTGACCCTCTGGCCCTGCTTCGCGTCGGTCCTGTCGGCCTTCACCGTGCCGTTTGCGATCGTCTGCGGCACGTTCACGGTCGCGGCCGCAGCGGTTTCGGAGGAGCCTCCCCCGCCACCGCCGCCGGAAGGACCGGAATCGCCTTCGGTGACGGTCACCGGGATCGTGACGCTGCCGCCGAGGCCTTCGACCTGGGCAGTCAGATACGTCTCGCCCGGCTCGATCGCAAAGAGCGTCGCGCCGTCGGCGACCGCGACGAGGCTGTCGTCCGTCGCGAAGCGGAGCGTGCCGTCTTTAAAGAGGCTCGTGCCCTCATAGCTGCCGCTTAAGGTGAGGCTCTCCCCCGCCTTGAGGGTGATGCCCTTCTCCTTCAGGCCCGCGTCGTCGTTCACGATAAGATTGTAGGGCCGCTCCGGCGAGAGCACGATGTCGCGCGTGCCATCCACATGGATCATGGGATCGCCGTTCGCGTCCCGCATCAGCACAAAGCCGCGCAGGAGGCCGGAGGCGAAGTCGTCGGGGACGTTTTCCAGCTTGAGCGAATACGTGCGCGTCTCGCCGGCCGGGATCTCCTCGCTCAGCTCGAATTCCGCCCAGGTCTCTTCCGCGGCGGCGGAGGCTGCCGCGATGATGCGCACTGCGTGCGCGGGGAGCACGACGTTGCCCGTATTGCCGAGGCCGAAGTCCAGATAGAAGCCGTCGTCGGCAAGTCGGGTCTCAACGTCGAGCAGCGCCGGGAACCAGCCGATGAGCAGCGCGTCGGCGTCCGCAAAGCGCGCGGTGTTGCTGTTGTCGAAGCCCTTCTCCTGCGCCGTGACCGCAAAGCCGATATACCCGGAGTCCGGGAGCTCGGAGGGCATCGTGTACAGGAATCGGACCTCTTCGGTCGCGCCGGGTGCGAGCGCGCCGATCTCGCCGCTGAGCGAGAAATCGCCTTTCGCGCCGTTCACCAGGTCGCAGATCTCGTATCTGCCGCCCTCGGCCGCAAGGATCCCGGTGTTCCGGAGCGTCACGGCCACCTCGACCGTCTCGCCCGGGAGCGGGTATTTCTGGCTGTAGGCGATGTCGGTCGCCTCCACGGAGCCCGCGGGATCGAATTCCACGATCACGAAGTCCGCGCTCTCGGTCGGCTTTGCCGCGGAGGTATCGTCCAGCGGCAGCGAGAACGCGTAGCGGTTCGCCGCCACAAAGAGCCGGTCGAGATAGCGGCAGTTCACGAGCGCCGCCTCATCATAGAACTGCGTGTCGTTTGTCAGGCGCACCGGCATCGACCACGCGGTCGAGCGGCTGATGAACGGGTCGCTGATGGACGTCGGAGGCGTATCTTCGGTGATGCGCTTCATGCCGGAGGCGTAGATCTCGTTCGTCTGGACGGTCTCTCCGTCCACCTCGTGCGTCATGCTCTGCAGCCAGATGATGTAGAGGTTGCGGCCCGCGTCCATGTAGGGCAGGTAGGTGCCGAGGGCCGGCCCCTCTTCAAATTCCTCGCTTTCGGGGATGGCGACCGTCTCGATCGGGAGCTCGTAGGGGTAGTCCGCAAGGCCGGACTTGTCGGAGAGCGCGGCATAGGCCTCGGGATCGGCCGCTCTGAGCTCGTCGATGCGGATCTGATCGATGAGCGTGCCCGTATCCTGATCGATGCCGCCGTTGAAGAGCGTCGGGATGTCGATCATCTTCAGCTCGCCGTTCTTGGCACGGTTGGCATAGGCCTCCTGCGTCACATCCGGTGTCTCATGCCAGAAGAGGCACACATTGAACCTGCCGCTTGCGGCAAACTGCGGGCGGCTGACGCTGATGCCGGGGTCGTCGGTCAGTTGGATCGGGTCATAGAGTGTGGCCGTGTCCGCGTTATAGAGCTGCAGATACAGCTCCCGGTCGAACGCGGTCGAAAGATCCTCGTCGCCGTCGATCGTATAGGCGTAGAGGAACCAGGGGATGAAATAGTCGGTCGTCTCGCTGTAGACGAGGAAATCATGGGCGACGAAGTCGGCGATGACCGGGTGGTTCTGCCCGTTCACGGGAGACTCAATGAAGGTGCCCGCCTCGGTCGCCTTGAGCCAGTCGCGCGTCTCAAGCTCATGCTCCTGATACATGAGGAAGCCGCCGTTCTGGCTGGGCGCGACGTTCGCGAGCAGCTGCCGGCTCTCCTCGTTTCGGAAGTCGGTATAGACCGGATCGTTCGCCGCGATGTCCTTTACCGAGGGCTCGGAGGCCTGATAGAAGAGCGTCGCGTCGGTCCGCTCGCCGTAGGTGTAGAGGATCTTCGGATCGCTGTTGTAGTAGTCGTCGTCGGTCACGCGCTCGCAGGAGCACAGGCGCAGCGTCTCGCCGCCGTCGACCGCATAGAAGGCCGTGTAGACCTCCATCTGGCTGAGGTATTTGAGCCGCTCCTCGGTCGTCGGGTCCTCGGGATCCTCCGCCCAGGGCTCATCCTTGCGGGAGACCCAGGAGATCGCGATATCCGCCTCGCCGGAGCTGGTATATTCGGAGATGCTGGGCTGGAAGTCGCCGGTCTTCAGCGTCTCCGCGTCGCCCAGGCGCTGCGGCTTCGTCCAGTGCGGATCGTCCTCCTGCGCCATGTAGGGATAGACACTGTAGGCCAGCGTCGTCTCATCGCCGCGGCCCTTCTCGGTCGTGCCGAAGAAGGACTCCGTCGTTAAGAAGACGAGGATGAGCGCATAGCCGGTATCGAGCAGCTGCGGGTCTGCGTAGGGGTAGTTGTCGCCGATCAGCTCGGTGATGCCGCTCTTTTCGAGCGTGGACTGCAGCTCCGCCCCCTCGGGCAGCCACTCGCTCGGCTGCACGGCCCGGCGCATCACCGGTGCGGCGTCCGCATCGGAGCTCAGAGAGGCGCTCGGGCCGCCGTTCTTGATGTCCTTGAAGTAGCCGTAGTCCTCGCTCACGAGCTTCACCGCCGGGATCGGAACCGAGAACCAGAAGGCGTCGACCCAGACCTGCAGATTCAGACTGACCGTGAAGCCGTGCTCATGGTAGTTCGGGTCGATGTTCTTGACGGAGGGGTAGTAGAGATAGGCGATGTTGAAGCTCAGTCCGCCGCGGATGCCCAGTGTGCCGCAGAGCCCGACGCCCACATACATCCGGATCGCGCCCTGCGCCTTGAACTTGAAGTCCGGGTTGATGAGCTCGTCCATCTCGGTCGTGGCGAGCTGCGCGGGCGTCATGGCCTTGTCGGCGACCTGCATGCCGATGTTCACATAGCCGGTCAGGTCGCCCTCGACGCCGAAGTAGACCGGGATCGGGCCCACCGGGAAGTACATCACGACCTTGAAAAAGCCCGTGCAGCCGAGGTAGATGCCGCCGCCGGTGAAGGTGAGGCCCAGCGAGGAATCCTCGGAGTTGATGCCGAAGTCGAGATAGAGTCCGACGATCGGGTTGACGCCGGCCGAGCCGAAGCCGATCGTCATGGGCGGCGGAGAGGAGATTATTTTACCGAATTCCGTAACGCCCTTCGCGGCCTCCTTGAAGCCGCTGAAATCAGCCGGGGCCTCCGGGGTCTCGCGCTCCTCGCCCATGTTCAGCCGCATTCCGACGCACAGCGAGATGCCGCCGTTCGGCAGCTCCTGCTCGGACACGGCGAGCTTCGAGATGCGCAGCGTGCAGTTGAGGCTCCCGACGATCGGGAGCTTTTCGAAGAGGGCGTCCATGTTCCCGTCGAACACGTTGATGTTGAGCTCCGGCGGGATATAGTTCGCCGCGGAGACGAGGTTGAAGCCGGTGTACACGGGCGCGTAGACGGTCTCCAGAAGCGCCGTGTTCGTGACCTGCTCCCCGTCGCCGTCCAGCACGGGCACGCGCACACCGCGCTCGTTGATCTCAAAGACCCTGCCCTGCTCATCCACGAGCACGTTGCCGTTTTCGTCGACACTGATGCCGTTGCCCCTGACACGGTCGGTCGTGAGCCGCGCGAAGATCTTGTCGCCGGGGCGGTAGCGCTGCAGGTTCTCATCGGTCATGTCGAGGCCGAGCGTCAGGCTGTAGGTCGTTCCGCCCTGGCCGTTGTCGCGCGCGGTCACCGCGCCGGGCAGCTCGCCGCGGACGGTGTTGTCGGCGGCGTCATAGGCGTAGAACTTCACGTCCTTCACATGCTCGGTGCGCGCTTTGCCGTCGGTATCGGTATAGCTTGCGCCGTCGTTCACGACCGTCGCGGTAAAGGTCACGCGGTGCGCCTGGGCCGAGATCGCATCCGACCAGACGGCGGCGGTCGAAATGCCCACGCCCTCGCTGTCGGAGAGCGAGGCGGCGTTGATCGACGGCACGCCCGGATTCACCATCGGCACGATGAAGGTGCCCATCGGCACGGCGTAGGCGCTGACACTCCCGTCGGATGTACCGACCGGGCGGGCGATGCCGCGGGAGAGCTGTACCGTCTTGTAGTTGACGGTGCCCAGTGCCTCGATCCGCATGATGACGCGGCTGCCGTTCACGCCCCTGAAGGGGATCGTCGTAAACGTACCCTCGGTATTCGAGATCGCGTAGGCGGCAGGGCTCACCTCGACCGTGACGCCGTCGGCGGGCAGCCAGGTCTCTCCCTCGACGCCGGTGTAGAGGTTCAGTCCCGCGTAGTACGCATCGCCCGTGATCGCATAGGCCGTTGCGTCGGCCGCCTGGCACTTCAGCGTGACCACGTTCGAGCCCTGCTCAGAGGAGGCCTCGTGGAAGAAGCTGTTCTGGCTGTAGCTGAAGCTGCTGTTGCCGGGCGTCCAGACCGCCACGTCGGCGTCGCTCTTCGGCACGGCCGCGAGCGTATAGTAGTTGTGCGCGGCAAAGTCCGATTGCGCGACGACCTCGTAGTCGGTATAGCCGCTGCCCCCGGGCAGGACCTTTCCGGTGAAGATGCCCTGGGAGGTATCAAACTTCTGCCGGTCGCTGTCGGCAACGCGCACGACGACATGGTTGTTGATGTCGTCGAAGGCCGGCCGTGCAAGGAGCGCCGAATAGTCGTTGAACATCGTCACCTGCCAGGCGCTCTGGTTCTTATCGAAGATCTCGTAGCCGTCGTTGCTCTGACCGGCGATATTGCTGTTGCTCTGGCGGTCACGCTTTACATAGATCGTGCTGGCAGAATAGGAATTTGCGTAGCTGCTGTTCAGCGCCTCGGTGAAGCGGACATAGTCGCCGCGGTAGACCCGGTTGTAATTGCGGTCGTCGCCGGAGCGCCAGGTGCCGTTCGAGAGGCCGTTGTGCAGGCCGAAGCCGAGGCTCACCGTGCCGCGGCGGTCGCTGTTGTCAAGCGATACGGGCGTCGGGATCTTGCCCATCTCGACCGAGAGCTTGATGTTTCCGACATAGCCGGAGCCGTTCGCGTTTTTCGTGAAGGAGATCAGGTCCTTGCGGTAGAGGAAATACAGCGCCGAGGTGTCCAGATAGAAGGAGGCGACCGTGTTGCCGACGCCGTAGGTCGGGGTCACGTCGTAGCCGCCGATCCGGATCTTTTTGATATAGCTGTAGTTGCCGGGGCAGGTCACCTCGACCTTGTCGCCCACGAATTTGACGACCGCGTTCTCGCCGGTGTTCGCGCCGCCGAGCGTCAGGTTTCCGGCGTTCTTGGCGCTGTCGTGGTCCTTGTAGCTCACGAGGTTGCCCTTGTTGTCCACATAGCGCAGGGCGTCCGGGTTCGCGATCTCGGCCGTGATCACAAAGGGCCGCAGGATCGGCTTGATGGAGTTGACCGTGAGCGTGCTGGCCGGGCGCCAGTGCCCGTCGTCGTGGCTGTTCCCGATCGTCACATAGGCGACGGCCTGGTTGAGCATGTTGTCGCTCACATCGGTATAGTAGCGGAACGACTGGTTGGAGATCGAGGCGCCGTTGTTCCCGAGATCCCAGGTCTTCTCGTTCCATACGCGCTTTGTGAGATCATAGGCGAAGGAGAGCTTGAGATCGCTCTGGCAGAGGCCGTTGTCGTCGCGCGAGACGTTGACCTCGACGCCGGCGTACTCGACGCCCTCGGCGCCATAGCCCTTGAGCGCCTTGATGTTGCCGTCGCGCAGGATGTCACGGCGGATGTCCCACTGCGCATAGGACCAGACGCGGCCGTCGAACCAGCCGTCGCTGTCGGCCTTGATCTTCATGGTCGAGCCGTCCACCCAGACCGCGCCGTCATCGTCCGCGCTGTAGCCTGACGTTTTTGAGAGGTCGACCGCGTCGCCGTATTTGATGCCGCCCGTATCGACCTGCAGCTCCGCCTCCGCCTCGTTTGACCCCTCATCCGTCACCAGATCCATGCGGAAGCTCTCGCTGTCCTTTTCAATCACGCCGGTCGCCTCGCCGTTCCCGATGCGGCAGCCGCGCGCGTCGGAGAGCGCGATTGCGAATTCCGCGCGCTCTGAGAGGAAGCTGCTGCGCACGGGGATGTGGATCGTGCGCTCGGAGACGCCGAAGGCGAAGGTGAGATCCGCGTCGACCTGGGAATAATCCCAGCCGCTCTGGGCGCTCAGGTCGCGCGTCGCGATGTGCACCATCGAGACGCCGCTCAGCACACCCTCGCGGCGGATCGTAACGTCCACAAAGCCGTTTTTCGCATCGAAGGTCTCCTGCGCGAAGGAGACCGTGGGCTGCTCCCAGGGCTCGTCGTCGACGATCGTGACCATGCATTTGCCCTGCTCGCTCGAAACGCGCACACTGTCCCCGAGCGCCTTGAGCCGCAGCATGAAGATGCGGTCGCCGTCGCCCCGGCTGTTGTCGCGCGTCTCGATCGCGACGAAGCGCTCCGTCTCTCCCGCGGCAAAGGGGATGTCGAGATACGCGCTGTTCAGGCCCTCGGCGATCGTGTCGGCCGCGTCGGTGCTGTAGTCCATCAAAAGCGCGGTGCTGTCGAGGATCGAGCTCCCGTCGCTGCTGAGCGCGCGCCAGTCGTCTTTGCGCCCGGTCTGCGCCTCAAAGGCCTCGGAGAGGCTCCTTTTCGGCGTGTCCGCGGCGTCAGCCTCCGCGCTCTCGCCGCCGAACGCCTCGATGTGCACGGTCCTCGGCTCCTCGAGCACGGTCGCCTCGGTGTCCTCAGCCCCGTCGGCTGCCCGGGCAGGGGCATCCGACGTCTCAGAAGCAGGCGCCTCTGCCTCTTCGGTCACGGCTTCGGGCGCCGCCTCCTCCCCGGCGGGTGCGTCAGAAGCGAGCTCCGTCAAAGCCTCGCCGGAGCCCTCGGCCGCCGTCTCCGCGGCGGCGGGCGCGGCGGGCTCACCGTCTTCCGGGGACGCGGCCTCCTGCCCGGCAGAGGGCTGCGTATCCGCGAGCGCTGCGCGGTCCGCGGCGTCAGCCTCGCTCACATAGCGCTCGGGGTGCTCCGCGGCATAGGCGCTGAGCTCCTCGCTCAAGACCGCGCCGAAGGCGTCCGCTTTCTCCTGCAGCGCCGCCTCGATCTGCTCCTCGCTCATGCCGGCGCTTGCAAGATCCTCTGCAAGATCCTCCTCGACGCCCTCTTCGATGATCTGCTCCATGAGCGAGCGGCTCTCCTCCGCGTTCTCCACGCGCGCGCCGGGAAGCCCGCTTCCGGGGAGCAGGACCTTGTAGTCCGTGCCGTAGGATGCGGTGATGTCGAGCATCTCAAGGCGGACCGCCGCCGCCTCGGTCGCGTCGCCGCCGCGCGCGATGCGAAGGACATACTGCCCGTCCTCCTCTTCGGCAAGGCTCGCTGAAGAGCTCGCGAGATAGAAATCCCCGCCCGCGGTCAGTTCTTCTGTAAGCTCGTCCTCGGGAAGCGTGATCGTTTCCTTTGCAAACGCCTGCGCCGGTACCAGGCCGGTCAGCATGACCAGCGCCAGGAATAAGCTGGTGAGTCTTCGCCTGAGCATAAGCACAGCTCCTCTCTTCTGTTCTTCCTTTTTTGTTGACTGGAGGTCCCTGTCGGACCTGAGATCCCCGCCTGAAGTGTGCAGGTAATTCTACTCTGCAATAAAATACTATATTGCAGAGCCGGCGCGCTGAAAAGCGCACTGCCTGTTTTATGCCTTCCGGCACAAAACAAACGTCTCATGCGAACGCCAACGCATCTGAAGGCGCTATAAAATGCGCTTCAAGCATTTGAATGGAGTTCAGCATAGAGTATATCATATTCGTGTCAATGGCACAATCAAATTCTCTTTCCGCCGGGCGAAGCAGCGCGTCCTTTTGGCGCAGGGGCAAATGGGATGAAAGCAGGTCTGAACGCCGCCTGCTGCCGGGTCATGGTGCGTCTTCCATCGGTGCCGCGGCGTTTCGTCTCCTCTGCGGAGATGGCTCTGCACGCAGGGAACGCGGCTCTTTACGATGGGAGGGCACGATCCGGTATGGCAGCCTTCAGCCCCTGACAGGGTCGTTCCTTCCCTGCGGAGAAACGGAGAAGGGACTGCGCTTGCGCTCAGGAGTCCGCCGGGCCTTTAAGTGCCGAGCGGGCCATGCTGCGCTGGCCTTTTTTTCCGTTTCTCGTCGGGTTCGTGGATACTCGGCTTGCCCGCGCGCTTGATTATCCCGCCGCTCGCCTGATTGAGCTCCTCTTCGCTCAGGGCGCAGGTCTCGTCGATCCGTTCCGTTACAGGCTCTTTTTTTGTCTCACTCATGCGTCTTTCCCTCCTGACGTGATCGTTATTTGTCCTGAAGCCCCGCCCCGGTATTCAAGGCAGAGCATCGTCAGGTCATCGTACTGCTCGGTCCCGGCGGCAAAGGCATCCACCGCGCCGCGCACCCGTGCGAGGATCTCCCGCGGTGAAAGACCTGCGCAGCTGCCCAGCGCCGCGAGCATCCGCCCGGTACCGAAGAGCTCTTCATTCGGTCCCATCGCCTCGGGCACGCCGTCGGTATAGACGAAGATCTTCGCCCCCGGCTCCAGACGGATCGTGTAATCCCGGTAGCGCAAATTCTCCATCGCGCCCAGGACAAGCCCGTGCCGGTCTTTCAAAAGCTCGAAAGCCCCTCCGGAGTGCCGGATCGCCGGGTACTCGTGCCCCGCGTTCGCGGCCGTCAGCGTGCCGGTCGAGAGCTCGAGGATCCCGAGCCAGACCGTCACGAACATCTGCGCGGCGTTGTTCGAGCAGATCGCGTCGTTTGTCGCAGCGAGAATCTCAGCCGGGGACTTGCCGCTCACGGCGAAGCTCGCGAGCAGGATCTTCGCCGCCATCATCATGAGCGCCGCCGGCACGCCCTTGCCCGATACATCTGCGATCGAGATGCACAGGTGATCATCGTCGATCAGGAAGAAATCGTAAAAATCTCCGCCGACCTCGCGCGCCGGATCCATCGAGGCATCGAGCCGGAAGTCCCCGCGCTCAGGGAAGGCACCCGCCGCGTCCGGCAGCATCGAGAGCTGGATCCGCGCGGCGAGCGAGAGCTCAGTCTTCACGCGTTCCTTTTCGGCGGTGACCTCGCCGATCTCCGCGATGTACGCGGTGATCTGCTCCTCCATGCGGTCGATCGCGTCCGCGAGGGATCCGACCTCGTCGCGGTTTTGGATGTCGTCGGTCAGCTTTCGCTCCGGGAGCGCGTTCTCGCGCGCAAAGCGCCCGGCCTCCTCGGAGATACGCCGCAGCGGCTCGAGCAGCACGCGGCCGAGATAGGCGCCCTGCCCCACGAGCACGAGCAGCATGAAGACGAGCATCGCCGTGATGACCTTGTGCACGAAAGCGTTTCGCGCCTGGGAGAGCACATTGAGCCGCCGCTCGACACACAGGATCCCCCGCGTCGTTCCGTCGGCGCCCCTGAGCGGGACCATCGCCGTGATGTGATGCCCGGATGTACTCACATCACTGCCGTTTCTCAGCAGCAGCTCGCGCTCAGAGCCCTCTTCATAGAGCCTTCGGTACTTTTGCCGGTACTCCTCGCTGCTCGTCTCGCGCACGAAGCCCACGGCGTAGGGGCTGTAGGAGCTCTCATGGTCGACCGTTGAGAAAATAAAGCGGATATGGCCCCAGTCGCTCCTGTCCGGCGCGATCACATAGATGAACGTGACACGAAAGTCGTTGCACATACGGTCGAGCTTTTCCCAGGTCTCCTGCCACTGCGCATCTCCTCCGCCGCTTGAGAGCCATTCGTCGAGCCGGTCGGCATCGACCTCGCCCGCTGCGGCCTCGGCCAGCAAGAACGCGTCATCAGAGTAGAGCGAGAGCATCGATTCGGTGTAGCCGCGATAGCCGATCACGCTCACGACCGCAGAAAAGAGCAGCAGGAGCAGCACGATGCCCGAAAGGCTCTTGAACGCGATGTGCTGATTTAATTTTCTCAAGCCGCCTCACCGCCTCCCGCATCTTGTCTCCGCCCGTTTTATCTTTCCGGACACGCCGCTATACTCAAAGCATTCTACAGCTTTGATTGTACTACGCCTCACGGCGCTTGGCAAGAAAAAAGCAGAGGCAGACGCCAAAGCGCCCGCCTCTGTTTGCTCGGCTCGCAGCCGCAAAGCGCTGCTGTCAACGCCTGAACTTCATCAAGCGCCTACACCGCTCGGTTTGACCTCATCCGCCCCAGTGTGCGCACCGGGGCACCTTCCCCAAAGGGGAAGGCAATCCCCTGTTCCCTCTTACACCACATTCGTCAAAAGATACAGCATGACCGCAAGGAAGCCGACCGCGAAGAGCAGAAGGCCGAAGGAGAGGCTGTTCGTGACCGCGTGCGTGGACTCGGTCGGCGCACGTCTCTCGCGGCGCACCTTCGGCGGCACGCGGCCGATCCGCCGCAGTGCCGTCGCGTTGAGAAGCGCGAGGATCCCCTCGGGCAGCTTTTCGGTGATGCGCCCGAAGGCCGCGGCGAGGAAGATCACCGCGCTGATCATAAAGTCAGTTCCGTTGACGATCGCCGTACTCATGGCCTTGGCAAGGGCGATCGCGCCGCTGATCGCAAGGTCGGACACGCGCACGAGCGCCGAACAGACGAGGATCGCGGCCTTCGTCACAAGTGCCGTGAGCGGGCGGTAGACCCCGTTTTCAAGGTCGAGCCACGCTGGCCACAGGTTTACATAACGTTTTGTCCCGTCCGGCTCCGTTCGCATCAGAAGCGTGCGGATGAAGCCGAAGTAGACGAGCGCGCCGATGATCAGTGAGATGCACCCGCCCTTCAGGTTCGTGAGCGAAAGATAGTGGATCGCGTGGTGCGGCGCTTCGGCGTGCAGAAACGGCTGCGCCGCCTGTGCCACGCGCTCCATCGTCTGATGTGCGAAGAGGCCGAGGACCGGCAGGATCGCGGCCGAGACGCCGAGGGCAAAGGCGCTTTGACGCGTCATGTAGGGCCCGTCACCATTCCCGTGCTGCCCATGAGCCGACGCCGCCGGCTGATCAAGAAACAGGCACACGAAGAGCTTGGTCATATACGCCGCGGTCAGGCCGCCGGAGATGAGGAAGATCCACTCGAGCGCCTGATAGGCCCCCGCGGCGTGTCCCGCATGCTCAAGGTGCTCGATGTACTCGACGATGCTCTCGTGCAGGAGCGTCTTGCTCACATAGCCGTTGAAGAGCGGCATGCCGATGATTCCGAGATAGCCCATGCCGAAGATGAACATCAATAGGGGCTTGCCGCGCCCGAAGCCGCGGATCTCGTTCAAATCGAGCTTGTGGAGGTTCTGGTACACGACGCCCGCCGCCATGAAGAGCGCGAGCTTGATGAGCGAGTGGTTCATCATGTGCAGCACCGTGCCCCAGGCGGCCAGGGCGTTCTCTTCGCCAAGAAGGCACTGCATGCCCACGCCCACTAAGATGAAGCCGATCTGCGACATCGAGGAGCAGGCGAGCGTGCGCTTCAAATCGATCGAGAAGAGCGCGATGAAGGCGCCCAAAAACATCGTGATCGTGCCGAAGGCGAGGATCACCCGACCCCAGGGCGCGTCGTGCAGGAAGAGCTCGCAGGAGAGGACGAGGATGCCGAAGACGCCGGCCTTTGTCAAAACGCCCGAGAGGAGCGCCGAAGCCGGCGCCGGCGCGACCGGGTGCGCCTTCGGGAGCCAGATGTGCAGCGGGTACATGCCTGCCTTTGCCGCAAAGCCGAAGAGGATCAGCGCGCCGGCGAGATAGAGCCGCGCGCGGTCGACGCCCTTCGACGCCGCCGCGAGCTCGTCCATGCGAAGCGTCCCGCAGAGGTTTTCGAGCAGGAGAAGTCCCATCAGAAGCACCATGCCGCCGAGGATCGCAACGGCAAGGTAGGTCTGCCCTGCGCGCATGGCGCCTGGCTTTTCATCGTGCACGACCATCACATACGAGGTAAAGCTCATGACCTCGAAGAACAGGAATGTCGTAAAGAGATCATACGAGAGGAAGACCCCGACCGTCGCGCCGCAGGTAAGCAGCGTAAAGAGATAATAGCGGTTCCGGTTGCGGTAGTGGCTCAGGTAGTCGCGTGAGTAGAGCGTCGTCATCAGCCACATGAGGGCGGCGATCAGGCCGTAGAGCGCGCGGAAGCCGTCGAGCCGCAATAAAAGCCCGCGGCCGAGAAGATACGGGATCTCACAGGTAAAGCTCTCGCCGCCGAGCGCGCGCACAAAGAGCCAGAGCATCAGCGCAAATTCCGTAAGCGCGAAGGCAGCGGCTGTATAGTCCCGCGCGCTCTTGCTGCGCCGGCCGATGAGGTAGGAGACGAGGGCACCGCACATCGGGAGCAGCGCCGCAATGAACAGGATCATGGCGTTCCCTCCCCCTTTAAACCATGCCCGCCGCGACGCGCGACAGGAGCTCGATGAGCGGCGCGCCGAAGCAGCCGGTGATGATCATGACCGCGCAGAGCACCGCGTACGGAAGCAGCATCCGCCATCCGGCCTCGGGCACGCCCGAAAGCGATCTCATGTCGAAGTCCGCACGCGGGAAGAAGGCGAAGACAGCAGGGATGAAGAGATAGCAGGCGGTGAGGAGCGTCGAGACCATCAAGACCGCGACGCCCGCGACCGGGATCGCGCCGCCGACATCCATGCCCGCGACGATCAGCCGGAACTTGCTCAGAAAGCCCGGCAGCAGCGGCACGCCCGCAAGCGCAGCCGAGGCGAGCGCATAGGCAGAAAACGTAAAGGGCATTTTGCGTCCGATGCCCTCGAGCTCATCGACGTATTCCCGGCCCGTCTTGCACAATACCGTGCCCGCGCAGAAGAAGATCACGATCTTCATCAGTCCGTGGAAGAGCATGTGGGCAAGGCCCGCCGTCAGGCCTTCGGGCGTCAGGAGCAGCACGCCGTATAAAATATACGAGAGATTGCTCACCGTGGAGTAGGCGAGCCGGCGCTTGAAGTGCTGCTCACGGAAGGCCATCGCCGAACCGAAGAGGATCGTGAAGACGACGACGGCAAGCGCCGCCTGCTGCGCCCAGGAGCCCCATAAAAACGAGGGGCCGAAGCTGAAAAAGCTGGAGCGGATGATCGCAAAGACGCCGGACTTCACGACCGCGACCGCGTGCAGCAGCGCCGTGACCGGCGTGGGCGCCACGCCCGCGGTCGGGAGCCACCCGTGGAGCGGGAAGACCGCGGCCTTCACGCCGAAGCCCACGAAGGTGAAGAAGAAGCCCAGAAGCAGCAGATGCCGGTTCGGACTCGTCGCCGAGAGCACACCGCCGTAGACGAAGTTCAGGTCCATGTTCCCGTAGTTGAAGAGGAACATGATGCCCACGAAAGAGAGCGCCGCGCCGCTGATCGAGTAGATGATGTATTTCTCGCCGGCGTACACGGCCTTCTCGTCGAGCTCGTGGGCGACGAGCGGGAGCGTTGCGAGCGTCAAAAGCTCGTAGAAAAGATACATCGTGATGAGATTCGCGCTCAGAGCGACGCCGACCGTGACCCCGTAGGAGATCATGTAGAAGCCGAAAAAGCGCTGCTGGTGATGCTCATGCTCCATGTATTCGAAGGCATAGAGCGTCGCGAGCGGCCAGAGAAACGCGATGAGTGCACAGAAGACGCAGGAGAGCGCGTCCATGCGCAGCGCCAGCGACAGGTGCTCGGTCAGGCGCAGCAGGTGCAGCGTCCCGGCAGGGCGGTTCGGGATCAGAACGAAGAGGAACACGGATGTCACCGCGACCGGCGCCATGATATACAGGTCGCGCGCTTTTCGGTTTTTGAAGGGGAGCTCGAGCTCCAGAAGGCCGCACAGCGGCGTGAGAAAGATCGGCAGCAGCAGCCACTGAAGTGCCATGGTGCTCACCTCCTTAAGTTGCAGTGATCGTCTAAAGTCACGGGTCTTCAGAAGAGCTCCGCGCTCACCGCCGAAATGATCCCGAGCAGCGGCGCGGGACAGAGCGTGAAGAAGGCCAGAACGGCGAGCACGAGCAGCGGCACGGTCATAAAGGCATTCGGCTCATGCTTTTGAAGCGCCGCATAGTCGAAGTCCGCCCCCGGGAAGAAGCCCGCGACCGTGATCGAGAGCAGATACGCGGCGGTGAGGATCGCGCTGATGATCAGCACGACGGGTCCCAGCCACGCGATGACGGGCAGGTCGCTCTCGAGCGAGCCGAGGCAGAGATACCACTTGCTCAAAAATCCGCACAGCGGCGGGATGCCGATGAGGCCGAGCGAGGCGATCGTGAAGCACCACATACAGATCGGCATCTCCTTGCCGATGCCGCGCAGCTCGTCGACGCGAGTCCTGTGTGTCATGTAGATGATCGCGCCGGCGGAGAGGAAGAGCGCGTCCTTGCAGATCGAGTGCACGAACACGTGCAAAAGCGCGCCCGTAAAGGCGGTGGTGTTCATCAGGAACAGGCCGAAGAGCACATAGGAGACCTGGCTCACGGTCGAGTAGGCCATGCGCTTTTTCAAGACCTTCTCTTTGAGCGCCATCGTCGAACCCATGAAGACCGTGATGAGCGCGATGACGCACCAGGCAGTCTGCACCCAGGTCCCGCGCAGGAAGTCAGTGCCGACCTGATAGTAGATGACGCGCAGGATCGAGAGCACGCCCGCCTTCGTGATGACGCCCGAGAGCACGGCCGAGGCCGGCGCGGGCGCGACAGGGTGCGCCGTCGGCAGCCAGGCGAAAAGCGGGAACAGGCCAGCCTTCGCGCCGAAGCCGATCACGACCGCAAAGACGATGCCGAGCACGAGCCCCTCGTGCCCCGCGACGAGCGACGGATCCAGCACGCCGCCGGGGATAAAATCAAGCGTTCCGGCAAAGCGCAGCATCAGGGGGATGCCCAAAAGGCCCAGTGACGCGCCGGTGATCGAATAGAGCAGATACTTCAGCGCCGCCTGTGTCGCCTCCTCTGTGCCGCTGTGGAGCACGAGCGGCATCGTCATGAGCGTCATCCACTCGAAGAAGAGATAGAGCGTTAAGTAGTTTGCCGCCATCGAAAGGCCAAGAAGCGCGCCGAGCGACACGAGATAAAACGCATAATAGCGCGTATGATGCCCCTCGTGCTTCATGTATTCGAATGAAAACAGTCCCGAGAGCACCCACATTGCGAGCATCAAGACCGCAAATACGCGCGTGAGCCCGTCGACGCGCAGTGTGATCTCGGCGTTTTCGGTCAGCGTCAGGATCCGCAAGGCCCCGCCGGAGACGAGCAGCGGCACGGTGACAAGACAGGCCGCGGCCAGGATGAGCGTCACAAAGAGCTTTTGATTGCGGTCCTCCCGCAGCGCGGGCAGCAGTGGGAGCGCGATGCCCGCCGCCACCGGGAGCACAACGGGGAGCAGCAGCGCAGGGTTCTGAGTCATGACGGATCCCTCCTCATGGAATGGTTGGTCGGCAGTCCTCTCCGGATCAGCCCAGGAGCGAAAGACCCTCCCGGATGATGCCGGTGAAGGTGCCCGATCCGATGCCCTGCCAGATGTTCAGAATGATGAAAGCGAGGATCGCGATCACATAGAGCGCGCGGTAGAGCGTGCGGTATGTGACGCGGAGCTCGTCGTAAGGCGATGTGCCGTCTTTGGAATACAGCGCAGCCGTGGTCTTGAGGTAGTAGATCGCGTTTAAGACCGTGCTCAAAACGATCGCCGCGATCGAGAGCCAGGCCTTCCAGCCCGGCAGCGCGATCGATGCGAGCGTCAGCTGCAGCTTCGTCGCAAAGCCGCCGAAGAGCGGGATGCCGATCATCGAGAGCGCGCCGACGAAGAACGCGACGCCCGAGAGCGGGTCGCGCCAGGCCGCGCCGCGCAGGTCCGAGATGCGCCGGGACCCGCCCGAGACACCCATAAACCCGCCTGCCGCGCAGAAGAGCATCGGCTTTGTGATCGCGTGGGTGACGATCTGCGTGCCCGCCGCGATCATGCCGGCCGTCGTGCCAAGGCCGATGCCGGCGTAGATATAGCCGACCTGCGCGACGGACGAATAGGCGAGCATGCGCTTCAAGTCCTGCTCGCCCATCGCGAGCACGGAACCGATGATCATCGCGAGCACGCCGAAGACAAAGAGCATATCGGCCGCGAAGCTCACCGCGTGGGACTCCATGCTCATCACGCGGTAGATGAGCTTGATCAAAAGGATCACATAGGCCTTGAGCACAAGACCCGAGAGGAGCGCGCTCGAGGCGGAGGTCGCGTTTGCGTGCGCGTCCGGGAGCCAGGTGTGAAAGGGGAAGATCGCGCTCTTGATGCCAAGGCCCACTGATAAGAGCCCCACGATCACCGTGAGCGGGAAGAGATAGCCGCCGGTCATGCGCAGCGTCTCCACCGCCGCGCCGAGCGGCTCCATGAGAAGGTGCCCCGTCAGATCGTAGAGCAATATCACCGCGATCAGAAAGAGTCCGGAGCCCAAAAGGCTCATGATGAGATAGCGTGTCGTCGCGATCAGCGCGCCACCGTTTCGATAGTTCAGCATCACGAGCGCGCAGGCGGTGATCGTATTGATCTCGATGAAGACGTAGGCCGTGAACAGGTCGTTCGTGAAGATCAGCGCGAGCATCGAGCTCATGAGCAGGCAGAACGAGGCAAAGTAGAGATTCACTTTGCGCTCCTCGCAGTCCTCCAAAATGTGCTCCATACCGCCCATGATCGAAAAGAGCGCGATCGCGCAGAAGAGCGCGGCCATAAGCGCCTCAAAGGGCCCGATGCGCAGCTCATTGCCCCAGGGCGACGGGAAATGTCCCATGAGATAGACATAGCTCTCGCCCGCGGCGAGCACATACCGAAGCGTCATGGCCATCATGACTGTACCGACGCCGCAGAGCACAAGGCAGTACCATTTTGCGATGCGCCCGCTCAGCACGAAGCAGATGACGCCGCTTGCGAGAAAGAGCATGATGAGCGCGAAGGGGTAGTTCTGCACCGCCGTCATGACTCCGCCTCATTTCTCCTGGACCTCTGCAGCATCTCGTCGAGGTTCAGCGTGCGGTATTTCAGATAGAGCCGCACCGTAAGTGCGAGCAGAAAGGCCGTGACGCTGACGGAGACGACGATGCCCGTGAGCACGAGGCCCGCCGGCACGGGGTTGATGTAGGCGGTCGCGCTGCGCACGCCGTCAGTCAGGATCGGCGCGGAGCGGCCCTCCACATAGCCCTTGGCAGCCAGGAACAAAAACATGCCCGTGTCCATCAGGTTGAAGCCGATGACCTTTTTGATCATATTGCGGCTCAAAAAGAGCGCCGTAAAGCCGATGCCGAAGATCAGCATCGCCGCGGTCTCGTAGTAGTTCGCAAGCAGATTAGGTCCCATCGCGCATTCCTCCGGAACGAAAACAGGCGTAAAAGCTGTACATGGTGCAGCCCACCACGAGCCCCACGCAGATGTTGAGCGGTAAAATGAGCCCGCCTGAGAGAATGCTGCCGGGCGTTCCGAGCGGGATGCCCGAGGGCAGATGGTTTGCGCCGGTGTAGAACGACCAGCTCTTTAAAAGCGCGTAGCACATGAGTGCAAGGAACGTGAGCGCCTTGCACCGGCGCGCCGTGAACACGCGCTCCAGCTTTTCCTGCCCGAAGGCCGCTGAGAGAAGCATCAGCGCCGCGCCCAGGATCGCACCGCCCGAAAAGCCGCCGCCGGCCGAGAGATGTCCGTTCAGGATCACATAGACACCGTAGAGCAGCGCAAAGGGCCCCACGACCGCGGCGGAAGCGCGCAGGATCGGGTCCGGCCTCTCGCGCTCCGGCTCCTGCTTCAGCTCCGGGATCGCGCGTTTTTTCTTTTTCCCCTCTCCGTCGTCGCGCAGAAGGATCAAAACCGCCACGGTCGCGGCAAAGAGCACGTTCGATTCGCCGAGCGTATCAAAGGCGCGGTAGTCGAGGATCATGCCGGCCACGACGTTGATCGCGCCGGTCTCCGAGAGGCCCTGCTCGATGTAGCGGCGGGGCACCTCGTTGTTCGCGGGATTATCGGGCGCGCCGAAGCGCGGAAGATACGAGACCGTGACGAGCAGCAGCGTAACGATCGCCGCGCACAAAAGCGCCGCCGTGACCGTATAGACGCGCCGGAACGCTGCCACGCCCTGAGGCGAGTCCATCCAGCGCCGAAGCAGCGTCCCCACGCCCTCGTCGCTCGAGCGCACGCGGGCCATATCCTCGGTGATCGGGTGCTCGCGCACGCTGCTCCCGTTCTTTTCGATCTCCGGGATCGGGTAGACCTCCTCACCCTCGACCCAGTTGGCAAAGCGGCGGAAGAGTCGGTAAGAGGCCATCAGGACACCTCCTCTTCCCGTTCGGCATCCGCGTCGGCAAGCGTGTCGATCGTGCGGATGCGCCGCAGTGTGAGGAAGAACAATATGCTGCTCACGCCCGCGCCGACGGTCGCCTCGGTGATCGCAAGATCAGGCGACTGAAGAAAGAGCCACACGACCGCCATCACCAGGCTGTAGCCCATAAAGATGATGACCGTGACGAGCAGGTTTCGCGCAAGACAGGCCGCGACGGCACAGACGATCAGAAACGTCAGAAGGAAGATCGTGATGATGTTCATTTACGCTTCCTCCTCTTCCCGTCCGGCCTTGCCGGATAAAAGCTCCATCTGCACCAGAAGGTGCGAGGAGACCGGCCCCGTGAGCCACATGAATACAATGATCAGCAGCAGCTTGAGCGCAAAACCGATATGGCCCGCGAGCAGCATCGCCCCGAGCAGCACGAACAGCAGCCCCAGCGTATCCGCAAGGCTCGAGGCCTGCATGCGGCTGAGTTCGAAGTGGAAGCGGTAGTTGCCGACCACCGC
>CAMNAE010000003.1 GCA_946530565.1 uncultured Oscillibacter sp. | reverse complement strand
GCGGGGAGAGAAGAGAGGGCATCGTGGACAGCGAGCCTTCGGATCAGATCGCACTGCTCCTGAGCCGCGTCGATCGCCTTGTCTAGATTGGCGTTGTCGCAGTTCAGGCGCCGGTTGACGCTGTTTCTCAGGTCCTTTTCGAGCTTGGCACTCATGACCGCCATCGATGCGACAGGGGCGCCGATCATCGTCAGATAGTCCTCGATCTGATCGCTCTGTTTAAAATAGGTGATGTAGCTTCCGCTGCGGCTAACGGCGCGCGGCGGGTATCCAAGCTCCCGCAGCAGCACCTCCAGCTCCCGGCTCACACTCAGATGTGAGGTCGAAAGCTCCAGGTGATAGCGCTTGGCAGGGTCGGTCACGCTTCCGCCCGCGAAGAAGACGCCCCGCAAAAAGGCCGCGCGGCAGTGCTCTTCCTCCAAAAGGGCAAAATTGATATGGAGAACGGGGGAGTGCAGGGGGTCATATCCAAGTGAATCTACGATCCTGTGCAGTTTTTCACTGCTGTTGATCACAAAGATCAGCTTGCCGCTCTCATTTGGGTCCGGGAGCACATCGAACTGGGTACGAAAGGCTCTTGCGAAGAGCCGGGGCAACCTAGCGGCAAAGTTCCGATTCTCCGTGATGATGCGGATCTCGCTGGGCTGGAAGGTGTTGCAGTAGAGCAGGATCCCGTAGGCCTCGGCCTTGGCGCAGCAGCGGCGGGAGACCGGGATCCGGCAGAGCTCTTCCTTTGCCTGAAATGAAAAGGACAAGTTGATCCCTCCAAAGCTGACGTATCAGATGCCGCGGTTGATGTCGCGGTGGTTTTCGAGCACATGGTAGCCAAGCTGACCCACACACTCCGCGATCGCGTGGGTCAGCGCGGTGGAACGGTGCCGTCCGCCGGTACAGCCGACGGAGATGCTCAGGATCGATTTTCCCTCTTTCTGATAGAGCGGAAGCGAGAAGGCCAGCAGTGCGCGGATATGCTCCATGAAGGTGTTCGTCTCTGGGAAGGAGAATACGTAATCCCGCACAGGCCGGTCGAGTCCCGTGAGCCCGCGCAGTTCCATCACATAAAAGGGATTGGGGAGAAAACGCACGTCGAAAACGAGGTCGGAGTCCATCGGAATGCCGTATTTGAAGCCGAAGGACGTGACGGAGACGGTGATGGCGCCATCGTCGCCGCTGCCGAAGATGTTGATGAGCTCACATCGGAGCTGCGAGAGCGTCGTGTGTGAGGTGTCGACCACATGATCTGCCAACGCCCTGATCGGGGCAAGCAGCTCGGCTTCTTTGCGAACGGCCTCTTCCAGCGGGCACGTGTCGTCCATCAGCGGGTGCTTGCGGCGTGTCTCTTTATAGCGGTGCAGGATCACGTCGGTGTCGGCCGTGAGGAAGAGCATCGAGCAGTTGTCGTCGCTCTGGCGGAGCTTGTGTATGAGATCCGAGAGCTCTGTACGGATATCCCCGGCGGCGGTGCGGATGTCGTATACGAGCGCGACGCGCTCATAGCGGCTGCTGCCGCCGGAGCAGAACTCCGCAAATTTCAAGATCATCTGCGAGGGCATGTTGTCGACGATGTAAAAGCCCATGTCCTCTAAAAACGAGGCTGCTTTACTCTTGCCGCCGCCGGAAAGACCGGTGACGATCACGATCTCCATAAAATGACCTCCTCACGGCTCAAGGATACGGATCTCAGGCTCCAAAACGACTCCCGTCTTCTCTAAAACGATCTCACGGACCCGCGCCAAAAGAGTAAGCACATCGGCACAGGTCGCATCTCCGCGGTTCACAATGAAGCCGGCGTGTTTTTCCGAGACCTGTGCGCCGCCGATCTGAAGGCCCTTGAGCGAGCACTGATCGATGAGTGCGGCGGCAAAATGCCCCGCAGGCCGTTTAAAGGCGCTGCCTGCGCTCGGAAGCTCGAGCGGCTGACTTGCACGGCGCTTTTGCTGCAGTGAGAGCATTTCGGCGCGGATCTCGTCGGGATCGCCGGGCGTGAGCAGCAGCTCGGCTCCGAGCACGACCGCCTCTGGATGCTCGGTCAAAAGAGAATGCCGGTACGAGAGCTTCAGAGCATCAAGCTCCAGTGTGCGAACACCGTCGGGGAAGTACACCTCAGCCGAGCGCAGCGCGTCTTTGAGCTCACCGCCGTAGGCGCCGGCATTCATTGTGATGCCGCCGCCGAGCGAGCCCGGAATGCCGTGGGCAAAGGCGAGCCCGGAAAGGCCCGCGCGGCAGGAGAGCTCGGCAAGCTTTGCAAGCGAGATGCCGGCACCGGCACGGACCACACACGCGTCGATGGAACAATCATTGATCCCCGTGGTGACGATCACGAGCCGATCAAGGCCTTCATCGGGTGCGAGGACATTTGTGCCGTTGCCGAGCACGAGCGGTCTTGCGCCGATGGCGCGCGCGTGATCGAGCAGCAGCACGGTCTCTTCGGCGCTTGCGGGGAAGGCCATGCGCTTTGCGCTTCCGCCGATGTGAAAAGACGTGTGCCGCGAGAGCGGCTCATCATGTTTTAAGTTCAGGTCGGGCAGGTAATCGGCGCAGTAAAGATCCAGTTCTTTTTCCCAGGTCATCTCCGGCACTCCTTTTGCTCGTGATCGGTCTGATGAAAAGACAGCGTGCTTGAAGATATGGACTTTGCGCTGCGTGCCTCAGGAGCGTTTTCCCTCAGCGCGCTCATCCACACGGCGGGCAAGCTCCTGTGCGGCGTTGAAGCCATAGGAGCGGTGTCGGTTGTTCATCGCGGCCACCTCGACGATCGTAGCGAGGTTCCGGCCGGGCCGCACAGGGATCGTGATCGAGGGGATACGCACGTCGAGGAGCTCTTCATAATGGTCGTCGATGCCGAGGCGGTCGTAGAACTTCTCATTGTCCCACTGTTCAAAATGAACGATCAGATCGAGCTGTGACTCGGTCTTGACCGCGCGCAGGCCGTAGAGCTGGCGTACGTCGATGATGCCGATGCCGCGCAACTCGATATAGTGGCGGATGATCTCGGGTGCCGTGCCGATCAGATGGTCGGAGATACGCCTGAGCTCCACCGCATCGTCGGCGACGAGCCGGTGGCCGCGGGCAATCAGCTCGATCGCGGTCTCGCTCTTGCCGATGCCGGAGTCACCGGTGATCATGACCCCCTCGCCGTTGACGTCGAGCAGCACGCCGTGCCGGGTCACGCAGGGAGCCAGCGCGTGGTTTAGATAGTCGATCGCATGACTGCTGAAATCAACAGTCGTCGCCTTCGTACGCAGGAGTGTCCGATCATTTTGCACGGCGCTTTCCAGACACTCGGGGAAGCACTCGAGATTCCGTGAGATCACGAGTGCCGGGATGTCATATAAAAAGATATCGTCGAAGCACTTGCGGCGCTGATCGCTGCGCAGACCGCCGAGGTAAGTGAATTCGGCTTTGCCGATCACCTGCAGACGGTGCGGGTCAAAGTAGTCGAAAAAGTTGAGAAACTGCAGACCCGGACGGTTGACGTCCTTGACGGTCAGCACGGCGCTGTCGAATTCGCTGCTCTGGTTCAGGATCTCCAGACCAAATGCCTTTACGAAATCAGAAACCTTAATGCCCTGAATCGCCATGAAATACCTCCGTTCACGGTGGATGCTTGCTGCTGTACGCTTTTTCGAATCTATATTATAATCCGGATCGCGCCGAAACGCAATCCGGATCTGCGCATTTTACATGCGCCCGTATAAAAAGGCGTCGCATTTGAGCATGCCGTTGTAGAGCTTGCGCCGCTTGTCAGCTTGTCGACCGAAGCAGCGCTCAAATTCCGTGTGAGAGGAAAGAACCACGATCCGCCAGGACTCCGGCAGTGCACGGCATGCCTTCCCGAAGCCGCGGTAGATCGCTTCGGCCTCTTTCTTTTCAAGCAGGCGCTCACCGTAAGGCGGGTTCGTGACGATTCGGCCGTAAGGTCGATCGGACCGGAAAGAGAGCGCGTCGGCCTCGCGGAAGCGCACGGTGTCATCGACTCCGGCAAGCGCCGCGTTGTGCTTTGCAAGAGCAACGGCGGCCGGGTCCAGGTCGCTGCCCTGTATCTCGTAGGTCCCGTGGAACTCTTTATCTTCAGCTTCTTCGCAGGCGGTGAGCCAGATGTCCGAAGGCAGGGGCTTCCATTTCTGCGCGTCAAAGCTACGGTTCAGACCGGGCGCACGGTTTTTTGCAATCAGCGCCGCCTCGATCGGGATCGTGCCGGAGCCGCAGAACGGGTCAAAAAACGGGTCGCGCCCACTGTAGCGCGAGAGCTGAACGAGCGCGGCGGCAAGCGTTTCGCGCAGGGGCGCCTGCAGACTCTCGGCGCGGTAGCCGCGTTTATAGAGCCCCTCGCCCGAAGTGTCCAGATAGATCTCAGCGATATCCTTTGCGATCGAGAAGCGAAGCTGATAGCGGCTGCCGGTCTCCGGCAGAGTCATAAGTCCGTAGGCTTTGCCGAGCCGGGTCGCGGCCGCCTTTTTGACGATTGCCTGGCAGGCCGGCACCGAGTGCAAGAGCGAATTGAGAGAATAGCCTTTGACCGGGAACTCACCGTCCCGGGGGATGTAGTCCTCAAGAGGGATGTTCACGACGCCCTGGAACAATGCTTCGAAGTCCGGCGCAGGGAAAGAGGCGAGCAGCAGAAGAACACGCGCGCCGCAGCGGAGATTCAGATTCAACCGGGCAAGATCGACCGCCTCACCCGTGCAGTAGACACGGCCGTTCTCCGCGCGGATATCACTGAGGTCGAGCTTTTGGATCTCGCGGCTCACGATGGCCTCGAGGCCGAGAAGACAGGGGATGCAGAATCGCATAAGATGGCGCTCCTTTGATTATGCGGAAAGCGGTATGGATCAGCGGATGAAATTGGTAAAGATACGCTCTTCTGTTTCAGGCAGGCCGTAAGTCTTTTTGCCAAGCGCGATGCTCTTGATCATAAAAGCCATGTTTCGCGCCAGAGTCCGCATGCCCTGCAGACCCTCGCCGTCCTGAGCCGCCTCACCGCGCCTTGCGCCGTGTACACTGTTCCAGTACTGGCTCGGTGCCACGGGCATACCGCTGATCGTGAAGTATTTGTTGAGCTCGTCGAAGGTCGAGGAGAGTCCGCCGCGGCGTGCGATCACTGCGCAGGCCCCGACTTTCATCGTCTTGTCGAAGGGTGTCGAATAGAAAAGCCGGTCCAGGAAAGATACGAGCGTGCCGTTTGCCGAGCCAAAATAAACAGGTGAGCCGACGAGCAAGCCGTCTGCCGCCTCGAATTTCTCTGCCACGGTGTTGACTGCGTCGTCGATCACGCAGCGGCCGAGCTTTGCGCAGCCGTTGCAGGCCTTGCAGCCGGTGATGTCGAGGGCACCGATCCCGAACAGCTCAGTCCCGATGCCCTCGGCTTCAAAAACCCTTTGGCATTCCGAAAGAGCCAGGGCCGTATTCCCGTTTTTGCGTGGGGAGCCGTTGATGATCAGGATTTTCATGCCGTCTCTTCCTTTCTGTTTTCGATCTGACGATACATCATGGCCGCTTCGCTCTGGCGCACGAGCTCCTGCACCGAGAGCACCTCAACGGTCAAAAGCCGCATGCCGAAGTGAAGTGCGATCCGGTCGCCGACCTTCACCTCATAGCTCGCGCGGGCGGGTTTGTCATTGACGAGCACAAGCCCGTTGTCACAGGCGCTGTTGGCAACGGTACGACGTTTGATGAGCCGGGAGACCTTGAGATATTTATCAAGCCGCATGGTTTTGATGACTCCTTTTAAAAAAGCTGCCGCGGCATCCGCGGCAGCAAAAGCTTTGAAAGAAAGAGCTTACTCAGAAACAGCGCTCTTGAGAGCCTGGCCGGGCTTAAACACGGGGAGGGTGGAGGCGGCGATCTCCATCGTCTCGCCGGTGCGGGGGTTGCGGCCCATGTGCGCCGGACGCTCTTTGACCTCGAAGGAGCCGAAGCCGATCAGCTGTACGCGCTCTTTGTTCTTAAGAGACTCCGTAACGGCGGCGACCGCAGCGTTGATGACCGCCTCGGCCTGCTTGCGGGTGACGTCGACGCCGGCGGTGTTGATGACAGCAGTGATCAGTTCGTTCTTGTTCATGGTGAATTCCTCCTAAAATTAAGTGTGTTTTATTCTTTATCTAAGGGAGCCGTTTCCTGTTTTGCCTGCTCCCAGATCAAGACCAGGTCTTCAATGCTGCGCCCTTCGAAGCTGTCGCCTGCAAGTGCCTCGGCACGCCTGTAGCGGCGCTGATACTTGTCACAGGCACGGTGAAGGGCATCCTCAGGGTCGATCCCGAGCATCTGCGCAACAGCCGCAGCAGCAAAGAGGAGATCGCCGAGCTCCTCGCGCGCACCGTGAGCCTCTTCGCCTGTCTTGCCCTCGAGCAGCGCCGCTTTGAACTCCGAGAGCTCTTCTTCGGTTTTGCCGAGCGCGGAGAGTGGACTGTCCCAGTGGAAACCCGCTTTTGCGGCCTTTTTGAGGATCTTTTCGCTGCGCCATAGCGCGGGGAGCGTATGGGGCACAGCCTCGATCGCGTCGGACGTATGCGCGTGGTGCTTCTCCTGGCGCTTTCGTGCGTCCCAGTTGGCAAGTGCCGCCTCAGGATCGGCCGCGTCCTCACTGCCGAAGACATGCGGATGCCGGAATACCAGCTTTTTAGCGAGTCCGTCAACCACGTCGTCCATCGTGAAGCGGCCGCGTTCGGCTTCAATCTGCGCATGGAAGAGCACCTGCATCAAAACGTCGCCAAGCTCTTCGCACATGTCCGGAGCACTGTCACGGTCGATCGCGTCGATCGCCTCGTAGGTCTCTTCTAAAAAGTTCCTTCGGATGCTCTCATGCGTCTGTACTTTATCCCAGGGGCAGCCTTCAGGCCGACGAAGGATCTCCATAATTGAGAGCAGGTCAGAATACGCATAGTGCGTTTTCTTTTGAAAATCTACCATAGATTGCCCGCCTTTGCAAGAGGTTTTGATAACTTGGGAACGAAAAGTTCTGTCTGGATTGATCATAAGATCATTTCAGATGCAGCAGCCGTGCGATTTTATCACCTTTTGGCAGCGACCGGAGATCCTCAGCGCGCAAAATACCAAAGACGATCACAAGGATCGCATAGATCACTACACCGCCGCCGATGCCGAGAAGGACCGAGATCGCATTGCCTGCATAGCCGCTTGCATGGAAGAAAAAGCGGTAGGCAAGGCCGTGGATGAAGACGACACACGCACCCATGATGCCCGATGCGATCACAGGCGGCAGAAACAGCTTCAGGTACTGCGGCTTTTCCGGGGAGTACTTCCACACGAAATAGAGATTCAGCGCCACGATCAGGGCATAGCACGCGAGTGTGGATACAGGCGCACCGTTGATATTGATCGAGGGATTCCCCACCAGAATGTAGTTCAGCACGATCTTCGTGATGCCCCCGAGGATCACCGTGCAGATCGGTATGCGCTCTTTGCCGTAGGTCTGAAGCACGGCGTTCGTGAGCGTCATGATGCAGATGAAGACGCACGCGATGCCGAGAAAACGCATGTGAACGCCGGCCGCGATCGCATCGGACTGCTGGCGGGGATAGAGCATCATAAGCGCCGGACCGCCGATCACGCTGAGCCCCACACCGGCCGGGATCGCTAGCGCCGAGATGATGCGAAAGGCGGAGGAGACGATGCGCCCCGCTTCTTTGCGGTCCTGCCGCGCAAGCGCCGCTGCCGCAAAGGGGATGAGGCTCATCGTGACAGGATACACGAACGACGGCGGCAGATTGATGAGGTTCATGCCGAAGGTATATTGGCCGAAGAGCGTCGCCGCGGAGTCGGCAAGCTCCGGGATCGAGCGGAGCCGGCCGAGCACATTTTTCGTGTCGATCAGCGTGATGATGCTCATGGCGGAGTTGCTCAGTGTGATCGGAACGCCGATCGCGAGGATCTGGCGCATGATCGCGCCGCGGGAGTCGGCAATGTCATCTGAAGCAGACCTGTCACGGTGCCGGAGCAGATACTGCGTGAGATAGCACATCGAAAGGATCGTGCCGACCGTCACGCCGGCGATCGCGCCGGCCGCGGCGATGTCGAGCCCTGCGCCGATGCGCACAAAGTACCACGCAAGGCTCAGTCCCAGAAAGAGCTTGCAAAGCGCTTCAAGGATCTGCGAGAGGGCGGTCGGGCGCATGTTCCCCTGACCCTGCGTATACCCGCGCATGCACGCGAGGAGGCACACGCACAGCACTGCCGGGGAGAGCACACGGATCGGCCAGTAGCCCATCGGCTCATTCATAAAGGCGGCGAGCGGGGCAGCGCCGAAGAACATCAACGCACTGCCGACAGCACCGAGCGCAAGGAAGAGCCAGATGGCTGTCGAGAAGATACGCCGCTTCTGGTTCTCATGGCCAAGCGCATGCGCCTGGCTCGTGAGCTTGGAGATCGCGAGAGGAAGCCCCGCAGTTGAGATCGTGAGCAGGAGATTGTAGATATTATAGGCGACGTTGAAATAGGTCTGACCGCGGGATCCGACAATGTTCCCAAAGGGTATCTTGTAGACCGCGCCGATGATCTTCACCAGCGCAACGGCAAAGGCGAGCACCGCCGCGCCGCCTAAGAATGAGCGCTTTTGTTCGTTGTTAGCCAAGGGTAAGCCTCCGGAAGCTGTTCCAATCGTGCCGATGCTCAGGTCTCATCGGACTCAGCTCCGGCAGTATCGGCTGTCGCAGGCGCCTCAGCCTCGCCGGAAGGCTCCTCTGTATCGGCTGTATCGGCAAAGAGAGAGCTCTCATCCTCTGCTGAAGCGGCCGTGTCCTGTGCCGCGGGCGCATCCGAGGCGCCGCCCAGAGGCGTGCCGCAGGCGCCGCAGAACTGATCGCCCTCATGGATGCCGGCACCGCACACAGGGCAGGCGGGTGCATAGACCTTGCGGGGCGTGAGCGGCAGCTGACGCGATTTTTCAGCGCCGATCTCCTGCTCAAGGGCAAGCGCCTCAGCCTTGAGCGTGTCGATCTCGGCAAGTTTGTCAAGAAGTGCCTCGGAGTCCGAAGGCTCGCCGATGTGCGTGCCGTAGAGCTGTGCGCCCAGTGACTTCAGCGCCTCGTCGATCTCCCGGTTCTTTTCGGCAAGGCGGCTTTTGAGCCGCGCGACAGAAAGAAGTCCGTTGGCGCGCTTTTGGACGTCGTATGCGACGGCAGAAGCGGTCTCTCCGGCGGTGCCGGCGCTGCGCTGCACAACGTCGACCAGTTCAAACAGCTTACGATTAAAAGACATTTTGAAAACCTCCTGATTTGTTTTATGTGTGATCAATAGAAAGACTCTTTTCCACGAGAGAAAGGCTTTGTTTTCAAACGCCGTGGCGGCGGTAGAATTCGGCAAAGGCGCTCTGGTTTGCAAGCATTTTTTCAGGCCTTGCGATGTATTCCTCCGGGTATTTCGGATTGAAGACGCGCATGACCTCTGTGCCGCCCGGCAAAAGCGCTTTAGTAGAGCCGCCTGCACCAAACGACAGGATCGAGCAGAGCTCAGACATGATGAGGATATTGTACAGGCACTCGCTTTCGCCGCGGCACCAGCCGATGTTCTCGAAGCTGCCGGACATGTACTTTTGGCGGTAGAGATAATAGGGACGGTAAAGAGCGTCCCTGAGCGAGCCGCCGGCGGTCTCGAGCATTTCTGAGACCTCTTCTGCCGTCGGGATCGCGCGCTTTTCCATTAAAAGCCTGCTGCCGCGCTTAAGCGCAAGGGTGTGTACAGTCAGGTTGTCCGGGGCGAAGCCGATACAGCGCTGCAGGGAGTCGGTAAAGCCCGCCGGATCGTCTTCCGGAAGCCCGGCGATGAGGTCCATATTCATATGGGCGAAGCCGTGTTTTTTCACCAGCGTGACCGAGCGCTCGATGTCGCCGGGGCTGTGCACGCGGCCGATCGCCGAGAGTACAGAGGGCTGCATGGACTGCGGATTTACAGAGACACGGCCGACGCCATGCGATGCAAGTACGGCGAGCCGCTCGTCGGTGATCGTATCCGGACGGCCTGCTTCAACGGTGATCTCAGCGCAGTGGGAAAGATCAACAGACTGCTCAAGCGCACTGAGCACGCGGTCCAGCTCAGAGGCAGACAGCGTGGTCGGTGTGCCGCCGCCCATGTAGACCGCGCGTACCCGCAGCCCGAGCGATGAGAGCATGGCGCCGCCTGCGCGGATCTCCTCGATCAGGGCGAGCGTATAGGGCTCGAGCAGCTTCAAAGAGCGCTCCACCGAGACACTGACAAATGAACAGTAGGCGCAGCGCGTAGGACAGAAGGGAATGCCGATGTAGAGCGCAATATCTTTCCGGTCCAGCTCAGAGGCGGCTCTTGCGGCGCAGGAGGCGGTCCGGGCGGCAAGGAAAGCGCGCGCAGGCGATACGAAATACCGCTCTTCAAGCATGCGGGCGGCGGCCTCTTTCGTCTCACCGCGCAGCAGTGCCGAGAGTGCCGGCTTGTCCGGACGGACACCAGTGAGCATGCCCCATGGCAGCGGACGGGCAAGGAACGGCTGCGCGGCACCGTAAAAGGCAGCGCCCACGGCGTGCCGGCGCTGCCCTTCACGGGCAAAATCACTTTCGGAGAGCGCTTCCGTGAATGAATAGCGCTGCTCGATCCCACCGCGGGTGAGACAAGCCACAGCCGTGCAGGCATCAGCCATCTCTTCAAGCGTGATCGTCAGGGCGTCCTCGCCCGGCAAAGCAGCGGTATACTCCGGCTTTTCATCCGGAAAGAAGGTGAGGAGCGACTGCTCGACCGTATAGCGCTCGTTATGCCCAATCAGTGTAAGCTTCATGGCTTGCCCGGGTACATCCTCAGCGCCTGCTGAAGATAGGGGTTGCGGCGCCGCTCAAGCTCCATCGTGCTCATCTCCATATGTCCGGGGAGGACCTGCAGATCGCCCTCGAGAGCACCGAGCCTTGCCAGCGAGCGCATGATCTCGTCCATCGAACCGCCATAGAGATCCGTGCGGCCGCAGGAGCCGGCAAAGAGCGTATCGCCGCAAAAGAGCAGATCGCCGCAGCGGAAGGTCACAGAGCCGCGGGAGTGACCGGGCGTCGCGAGGACCTGGAGCTTGAGAGAACCGACGGAGATCGTATCGCCCTCGTCGCAGTTTTGCGTTCCGCCGACACGGGGGAACTGCGAAAGCGCCCGAGAGCCGTCGGGGAGGACGTCGCGCTCGTTCAGATAGATCGGCACGTTTCCGAAGTGCTCGGAGACAGCCTTCGCCGCGCCGGTATGATCATAATGGCCATGGGTCAAAAGGATACAATCCGGAGTGCACGCGCTCTCTTCCACAGCGGAGATCACAGCTTCGGCACCGCCGCCCGGATCGATCACGGCGCAGCGCCCGGAATCGGGATCGCAGAGGATGAAACAGTTGGTCCCGATCGGCGGGACTTCTAAAACGTATACTTTCATAAAGCTGTCAGCCTCTTTTCCTTTACAGATCTTCGGTATCCAGCATCAAGGTCATTGGCCCGTCGTTCGTGCTCTTCACGAGCATATAGGCACCAAATGCACCTGTTTTCGTTACATGGCCGAGCGCAGCACAGCGCTTTGCAAAGGCCTCATAGATCGGCTCGGCCGCAGCGCCCTTGGCGGCGCTTAAAAACTCAGGCCGCCGGCCGCGGCGGCAGGAGCCATAGAGCGTAAACTGTGAGACGACGAGCACTTCGCCGGCAGCATCTTCAAGTGAGCGGTTGATTTTGCCGTTTTCATCTTCGAAGATCCGCAAAGAGCAGATCTTATCGGCGAGCTTCTCTGCTGTGGAAATGCTGTCGCTGTGGGTGATCCCGAGCAGGATCAAAAGGCCGCGGCCGATCGAGCTGATGACAGTGCCGTCGACACTGACGCTTGCGTCTTTGACAACACTAACGACTGCACGCATGGATGATACCTCCTGTACTGGACCGTTTTCAGCCGACGGGGCGGTTGATCTTCAGAACCCCGGAGATCTGGTGCAGGCGGTTCATCAGATTGTGGAGGTGCTGGCTGTCCTTGATGCGCACCTCAATGCGGAAGATCGCAAATTCGTCTTCGGTGCTGCGCGACTGGATCCCCAGCACGAAGGTGTTGGTCGTCGAGAGCGCGGCGGAGATATCGAGCAGCAGATTCCGGCGGTCCTTGCAGACTACCTCAAGCGTTGTGGGGTAGCTCTCGTTGCGGTTGTCGCCCCAGCTCACGCGGATCCAGCGCCCGCTCTGTGTGGGATCCTTGCGTTTTTCAGGAGACGCGTTGGGACAGTCCGCGCGATGGACAGAAACACCGAAGCCTCGCGTGATAAAGCCGATGATCTCATCGCCGGGGACGGGCGTGCAGCAGCGTGCAAACTTCACAAGGCAGTTGTTGAGCCCCTCGACGATGATGCCCTGTTCGCTCCGGGGAGCTTTGGTCGGAACCGGCGTTTTCGGTGCTTCTGATGCGTGCTTTTCGGCATCGGCGGCAGCCTCGGCCGCCTGACGCTCCTGCCTTTGGCGCTGCAGTTCGCTGTGGATGCGCCCGACCGCCTTCTGCGCGGTGAAGCCGCCGTAGCCGATCGCGGCGTACAGATCGTCAAGAGAGCCATAGGCGACCTTTTTAAGCATCGTGGGCAGGAAATCGGAATTGATGACGTCCTTGAGCGAGAGACCGCAGCGTTTGAGCTCGGCCTCGAACGCGGAGCGGCCGTTTGCGATGTTCTCTTCGCGCTTTTCCTTTTTGAACCACTGGCGGATCTTGCTGCGGGCTTCATTGGATTTGGCGATCTTGAGCCAGTCACGGCTTGGTCCTTTGGCGTTTTTGGCCGTCAGGATCTCCACGACGTCGCCGTTCTGGAGCGTATAGTCGAGCGTAACGATGCGGTTGTTCACCTTGGCGCCGACCATCCGGTTTCCGACGGCGGAGTGGATCGCGTAGGCGAAGTCGATCGGAGTCGCGCCGGCGGGGAGGTTCTGCACATCACCGTTCGGGGTGAAGACGAAGACCTCGTCGGCGAACATGTCGATCTTGAGGGAATGGATGTACTCCTCGGCGTCGGCACCCTCCTGGTTTTCAAGAAGGCGTCGCACCCATTCGTAGCGGCCCTCGGTGCCGGCGCCGGCGCCGTTCTGCTTGTATTTCCAGTGTGCGGCCACACCGTACTCGGCGATCTCGTGCATCTCCCGCGTGCGGATCTGAACCTCAAAGGGGATGGCGTCGCTGCCGATGACCGTGGTGTGCAGAGACTGGTAGCCGTTTGGCTTGGGGTTCCCGATATAATCCTTGAAGCGGCCGAGGATCGGACGATAGAGATCGTGGATGACGCCGAGCACGTTGTAGCAGTCGCTCGTGTTCTCAACGATGACACGGAAGGCGAAGAGGTCAAAGATGTCGTCCATCGACTTGCGCTGGGCGTACATCTTGCGGTAGATGCTGTAGGGGTGTTTGACACGGCCGTAGACCTCGGCCTGGATCCCCATGCTTTTTAGACGCTCGACGATCTGGGACTGCGTGCGCTGCATAAAGGCGTCGTGCTCAACGCTGTTCGAGCTCAGAGACGTGATGATGTCGTTGTAGGCGATCGGGTCGAGGTATTTGAGCGAGAGATCCTCTAGCTCCCACTTGATGCGCTGCATACCCAGGCGGTGCGAGATCGGTGCGTAGATCTCCATGGTCTCAAGAGACTTCTGCCGCTGCTTGGCCGGAGACTGATACTCCATCGTGCGCATATTGTGCAGACGGTCGGAGATCTTGATGAGAATGACGCGGATGTCCTTGCTCATGGCAAGAAGCATCTTGCGCAGATTCTCCATCTGCTCGTCTTCCTTGGTAGCGTACTGGATGCGGGTCAGTTTGCTGACGCCCTCAACGAGATCTGCGACCGTCGGGGAGAAGAGGCGCGCCACATCCTCGTGCGTGGCGCCGGTGTCCTCAATGACATCGTGCAGAAGCGCCGCCTCGATGGACTCGGAGTCGAGCTTGAGCTCCTCAGCCACGATCTGAGCCACCGCGATCGGGTGGATGATGTAGGGCTCACCGCTCTTGCGGCGCTGCCCCTCATGCGCGTGGTCGGCAAATTCAAAGGCGCGGTGGATCGTGGTGATGTCCGCCTGCGGATTGTAGCCGAGTATGGTGGCTTCGAGTTTTTCGTATTGTTCGGGGATGCTGACGATCACTTGCTTTGCCCTCCTTAAGAGGCAGGCCCCGCTCCGATCAGTCTTCCTTCAGACGTTTCAGATAAGGGCAGGCGGAAAGATCCACTTTTCCGTGGACGGGGTTGAGACACAGCGAGATGCTGTCCTCCTGCACGGTGACGGCGATGAGCCCGCGCTCCCGGAAGACCTCGACCGAGAGAGCGGCTCTTAAAAAGTTCTCGCAGCAGCCGCTGTAGGCCGCACGGCGCGAGAGCTCGCAGAGGAAGGGGAGACGCGGCATCGTGAGGCGGCCGCCGCTGAGCATGCGCTCAAGGACCCGCCAGTAGGGGATCAGCTGCTCACGGCTGGACTGGAGGCGGCAGCGCTCCTGATTGGTAAGCGCCTCGCCGTCAAGAAGACGGTGCAGCAGGGCGAGATATTCGCTCTGGCCGTGGCTTGGCGAGTGGGAGGGGCGGATGTCCTGCACCTGAAGCTGCAGCGAGGTGACGCCCCGGAAGGTGTTGGCCTGCAGCAAAAACGCGAGGTCGACCCGGTCGCCGGGGCGCACGCCGCATTGGTCTTCCGTTGTGGAGAAGAAGATCGCGTCGAAGTGCATAGTCCCCTTGGTGAGTCGAAGCTTCAAATGACGGCCCTGGCCCACGGGAAAAAGAGAATCCAATGTGGCGCCGAGCAGCGCGAAAACAGGGCGGAGATTGCCGGCGCCGTAGGGCTCCAGACGCTCAAGCTCCTCGGCTTCTATCAGGTTCAAAAGCGCGGGCGAAGGGAGCGCAAGGTCGATCTGCAGTGAAGACACAGGCTTCTTTCCGCCGGTCATCTCACGCACGCAGCGGTTGACGCGGCTTCGAAACGCCGGGATCTTGTCGGCCTCGATCGTAAATCCTGCGGCAAGAGAGTGTCCGCCGAAGGCAAGAAGCATACTGCCGCAGCTCTCCAGCACGGAGTAGAGATTTAAATCGCCCCAGGATCGGCATGAGCCCTTGCCGATGCCGTCTTTGACCGTGATCATAAAGGTGGGGCAGGCATATTTTTCGCTCATGCGCGAGGCGACGATGCCCATCACACCCTGATGCCAGTGCTCCTGGGCAAGTACGATCGCAGAGCGCTCTTCAAGCGGAAGGCTCTGCACCATCACCGCGGCCTCATTGAACGTGGCCTGCTCCACATTCTGCCGCTCGCGGTTGAGCGCGCACAGATTCCGGGCGAGCTCCTCAGCCCGCGCCGGATCGCTGCATTCCAGAAGATCCGCCGCAAGATCGGCGCACTCCATGCGCCCGGCCGCGTTGATGCGCGGCGAGAGCACGAAGCCGACCTGCGTGGAGTTGATGGGTTTGCCCTCGAGCCCGACCTCACGCAAAAGCGCGTGCAGGCCGGGAAAGTCGGAGTGCGGGAGCGCGTCGAGCCCGCAGGAGACGATCGTGCGGTTTTCACCTTCCATGCGCATGACGTCTGCGATCGTACCGACGGCAGCAAGCGTGCAGTATCGCGCAAAGAGCGCGTCCTCACGGCACTCGCCGCCAAGCGCCAGCACCAGCTTGAGCGCCACGCCGCAGCCGGCGAGATGCTTGAAAGGATAGGGGCAGTCCGGACGGTGCGGATTCACGACCGCGACCGCGCGGGGCAGCTCCTCTTTGCATTCGTGGTGATCCGTGACGACAACATCCAGTCCGATTGAATTTGCAAAGTCCACCTCTGCAACGCCGGTGACGCCGCAGTCCACGGTGATCATGAGCGTTGCGCCCTGCTTTCTGAGTGCCTCGATCGCCTCGGTAGAGAGACCGTAGCCGCTCTCGTCGCGGCGGGGGATGTAGCGGAGGCAGTGAAGACCGCAGGAGCGAAGGTAGTCCAACAGCAGCACCGTTGAGGTGATGCCGTCAACGTCGTAGTCGCCAAAGACTGCGACGGTCTCGTTTTCGGCGATCGCGCGGTCGATGCGCGCAACGGCCCGATCCATGTCCTTCATCAGCATCGGCGAGAGCGTCAGGCGGTGTTCGCGCTCCAAAAGCTCTGCAGCGGCTTCGCTTGTTTTGATGCCGCGCGACGAGAGCAAAAGCGAAAGAAGCTTCGGGTAGCCGGCGGCATGGAGCGCAGATGCATGTTCCATAGAGGGAATGCCAATGACCCAGTTTTCGTACTTCACGGGGGAAATTCCCCTTTCCACATACTTTTTCATTTTCAATTCTATCAGTATAGCAGAAAGCACCGGAATCGTAAAGTAAAAAATCCAGCATCGCAATGCTTTTTGCGATGATTTTCCCACGCGCCGCCCCAAAAGAAGGCGTTCACATATGGATTTCAGATTGCAAGCGCTCTTCCTTTTTGGTATACTGTGGTAAAAAACACAAAGTAAAAGGAGATCCAAAGGGCAGATGGACGAGTTCAGAGCGCGCTTTGCCGCTGCGCGCAAAGCGGTGATCGCTTCCGATCTGAGGCAGCTCAATCCCATGCAGCGCGAGGGCGCGATGAAGACAGAGGGGCCTTTGCTGCTGCTGGCCGGCGCCGGTTCTGGGAAAACGACGGTGCTGATCCAGCGTATCTATACGCTTCTGACCTATGGCTGCGGCAGTGATTCCGATGCGCTGCCGGAAGGAGCGGATGATGAGGCCCTTTATTTTCTTGAGCACTTTCCTGTTCAGCCGAACCGTGAGGAGATCATTCGCGCGCGGGAGCTGTGTGCGCTAAACCGGCCGAAGCCCTCGGAGATCATCGCCATCACGTTTACAAATAAGGCGGCCGGCGAGCTCAAAGAGCGTCTGGCGATGCGCCTTGGCAGCATGGCCTCGGAGATCTGGGCTTCGACCTTCCATTCCGCCTGCGTGCGTATTTTGCGCCGGGACATCGAGCGCCTCGGCTTCGGTCGGGATTTTACGATCTATGATGCCGATGATTCGCGCCGCGTCGTACGTGATGTAATGCGCGCCATGGAGATCGACGAAAAGGACCTGCCCGGGCGCAGCGTCCTTGCGGCGATCAGCCGCGCCAAGGATCAGTATATGGGACCTGAGGCGTATGCGCAGAAATACGGCGAATGCGGCGACTGGAAGCTTGAGCGCATCGCCCGCATCTATCAGCGCTACCAGGCACAGCTCACAGCCTCCAATGCGCTGGATTTCGACGACCTGATCTTTATGACCGTACGGCTTCTTGAACAGGACCGGGAGGTGCGGGAGTATTATCAGAAAAAATTCCGCTACGTGCTCGTCGACGAGTATCAGGATACCAACCATCTGCAGTCGCTGCTCACCGGACTCCTGGCAGGCGGATACCGGAATCTCTGCGTAGTGGGTGACGACGACCAGTCCATCTACCGCTTCCGCGGTGCAAACATCGAAAACATCCTCGGCTTTGAGGAGACTTATCCCGACGCGGTGCTGATCCGGCTCGAGCAGAACTATCGCTCGACCGAGCATATATTAAACGCGGCCAACGCCGTGATCGGCAATAACCGCGGCCGCAAGGGAAAAACGCTCTGGACGCAGAACGGTCCGGGTGAGAAGGTGACGATCCGCACCGCATGGTCAGAGACGGAGGAGGCGAACGTCGTCGCTGATGCGATCCGCCGCGCCGCCATGCAGGGTTCTGCGCTGCGTGATTTCGCAGTACTCTACCGCATGAACGCGCAATCCAATGCCCTTGAGCACGCGATGCGCCGCAACAACATCCCCTATCGTGTCTACGGCGGTATGAAGTTCTTCGAGCGCGCCGAGGTCAAGGATATGCTCTCATATCTGTGCCTCATCAACAACCCGCTCGACGATCTGCGCCTGAGAAGGATCGTCAACGTCCCGCCGCGCGGCATCGGCCAGACGACGCTCACGCGCTGCGAAGAGATCGCCGCCGAGCAGGGGGCCTCGCTCTATGAGATCATGCGTAATGCGGATCTGTTTCCGGCGCTGAAGTCTGCGGCGCAAAAGCTTATGCGCTTTGCCGACCTCATCGACGCGCTGCGCACGGCCGGGACCACGATGGAGCTTCCTGAGTTCTACGATCTCGTGCTCAAAGAGAGCGGCTATGCCGATGCGCTCGAGCAGAGGGACGATCCTGAGAGTCGGAGCCGGCTTGAAAACGTGCAGGAGCTCAAAAGCAATATCGTGGCCTTTGTGGATGGCGACCCTGAGGACATCAGCCTTTCGGGCTTTTTAAACGAGATCGCGCTCTACACCGACCTGGATGATATGAAGGCCGGGGACGATGCCGTCACGATGATGACGATCCACGCGGCAAAGGGCCTTGAGTTTCCGAATGTCTTTGTCGTTGGCATGGAGGAGGGCATCTTCCCCGGACAGGCCTCACTGTATGATGAGACCGAGATGGAGGAGGAGCGGCGGCTTTGCTATGTGGCGATGACCCGCGCACAGAAAAAGCTGACGCTCACCAACGCAAGGCAGCGCATGCTCTATGGCCGCACCTCCACGAACCCGCCCTCGCGTTTTTTAAACGAGATCCCGGAGCGGGAGAGCGTGTGGTACGGCCGGCCGAAGGAACTGAACAATACAAGGGATACCACGCTCAGCTGGGGCGGGACGCTGTATGGCGATCCCTGGCCGCAGCAGACGGTCAAAACCGCACCTGCGTTCCGGAGGGCGGCAAAAGACCTGGAGCCGGAAACGCCGATGCTTCGTCTCGACACGGGAGACTGCGTGGAGCACCGCCGTTTCGGCCGCGGAAAAGTCGCACGTCTGACGCCTATGGGAGGGGATGTGCTCGCGGAGATCGATTTTGAATCCTTCGGCCTCAAAAAGCTGATGCTCAAGACTGCCGCGAAGGTCATGAGCAAGGTCGAGTCATGAACACACAGGAAGCAAAAAAGGGGAGAGGCGCTTATCGGCGTCTCTCCCTTTTTAGTCGATGCATTTAAAGAAGCTCTGCAAAGGATCGGATAAAGCGGTCGCTGTTCGCGATCAACTGTGAAAGCTCCCGCGCACCGAAGGCATCGTAAACACCGACGGTCTGCATGCCGGCGCTCCCGGCCGCTCTCAGGGCACGCCAGGAGTCATCGAAGACCGTGCATGCCTCAGGCAAGACTCCGCTCGTTTCAGCGGCAAGTCGCCAGATCTCCGGCTCGTTTTTATTGAGACCTGTCTCGGCAGCGTAAATGACGAAAGAAAAATATGTGTCAAGGCCGAGCGAGGCAAGGGCGCTCTCACAGTGCTCTTTCACACAGGAGGTGACGATGCAGCACTTCTCTGATCGATCTTTACACACCTGCAGAAAAGAACGTATAAAGGGTTTTTCCTTCACATGTGAATAGGCGCCTTTGGCAAGCTCCATCCACTCGGCAATGATCTCCTCGCAGGGATCGTCAATGCCGCAGTAGCGTTTTGTAAAGATGGCCGCTTCTCTTAAAACCGTGTGTGCTACGCCCTGATAATAGGCCTCAGTATACGGCATGCCGCGCCGGGCGAGAAAAGCAACGTCGACATCGTGCCAAAGGCCGTTGGAGTCGATCAGTGTTCCGTCCAGATCAAAAATGAGCATCTTATCCTCCGAAAAATGTTGCATAAGCGAATAGGCGGTGATATAATGCAGCGGTTTTTAGAATCGTATCTTATGCCATGGAGTGAAAAATGTCAATGGAACGCAAACGGTTTCGTCAGACGGTTCTGCCGCTGATCACCGCATTTATCTGGGGACTTGCCTTTGTCGCACAGAGCGTCGGAGCCGAGTATATCGGTCCGCTCACCTTCAACGCACTGCGCGGGATCATCGGCTGTGCGGCGGTATTGCTGTTTTTCCCGCTGGTGAGAAAACTGACAGGGACAGAGCATGAGAGTGTCGGCAAGAAAAAGGATCTGATCGCAGGCGGGACCCTGTGCGGTCTTGCGCTCACGGCAGCCGCCTTTTTGCAGCAGGCTGCCATGAAAGAGAGCAGTGTCGGCAAGGCCGGCTTCATCACGGCGCTCTACATCGTGCTGGTACCTGTATTTCTGCGTCTTTTCTTTCAACGCCGCGTGAGCCGCCTTGTCTGGCTTGGTGTTTTGCTGGCGGTGCTCGGGCTGTACTTTCTTTGCATGAAGCCCGGCGGCTTTGCCGTTGAGCGCGGTGACGTCCTGCTCTTTTTCTGCGCGTGCTGCTTCTCGCTCCAGATCATCTGCGTCGACCATTTCGCGCAGAATGTCAACGGGCTTTTGCTCTCAGCGGTGCAGTTTTTTACGCTGGCAGTCGTATCGGGGACTTTCATGCTGATTTTTGAATCCCCGAGTTTTGAAGCGATCTATGCTGCGCGCTGGGCACTTTTGTATGTCGGCGTGCTCTCGACCGGTGTTGCCTACACGCTGCAGGTACTGGCCCAGCAGGGGACGGACCCGACTATCGTTTCGCTGCTCATGAGCATGGAGTCGGTGTTTGCGACTCTTTCGGGGGCAATGATCCTTGGGGATCGGCTCAGCCGCCGGGAGTATCTCGGCTGTGCACTGATGCTCGCCGCTGTGATCCTTGCGCAGCTTCCCGAGAATGCCGGTGAAAAATTTTTTTCCGGAAAACGGAAAAAAATGTCTTGACACAGGAGGGAGTTTTGCATATAATAGCCCTTGCCGTTCGGTGAGCGCGATACACGGGAGCATAGCTCAGCTGGTTAGAGCACCTGCCTTACAAGCAGGGGGTCACTG
>CAMNAE010000002.1 GCA_946530565.1 uncultured Oscillibacter sp. | reverse complement strand
ATGAGCGTGTCATGATCGGTGCGGTATGTCCTGCCGTAGCTGATGAACTTTCCTGCGGGGAGGGACTTCACATAGCTTACGGCTGCCTTGAGCTCCATTACGGGGGACAGCTTCACGGGAAGTGAGAGCGACCTGTCGGGAGTAAGACCGTAGAGCATGATGCCGAAGCGCACGAGGGAGCTGCGGCTGTCGTGGCGGTATGTGCCGCCTGCGGAGTTGAGACAGTGTGCATGGCGCAGGGGCATCTGCGCGCGTATGCTGTCGGCTGCCGCAAAGAAAAGCTCCTTCTGATGCTCGGTGTATGCGATGTCGTCCTCATCATAGCTGTCAGCCGATGCAAAGTGGGTGAATATGCCGTCAAGCACGATGTTTGGCAGCTTTGCTGCCTCTGCGGCTGCGGCGGCGGCATCGCCTGTGACATAAGCGCGGACGTGGGGCTCATCTGCAACATCTCGAACTGGGGCGCCTACGGCATCTGCGCGATGCTCGCGGCGCTTTGCGGCGAGCCGGAGGTCCTGCACGACCCGGCGACCGAGCGCCGCATGATCGAAGCATGTGTGGCCGCCGGTGCGCTCGACCCCTTCTCCGGGCTGCACCGCCCCTGGGTCGACGGTGAGAGCGAGGACATCCACGCCGACATCATCGAGCTTCTGAATACGATCGTCGCCCACGCGACGACCGGCAGCTACTTCACCCGCGGCTATCAGGACACCTGGAAACACAAGATCGAAAATCTCTGATCGACTCTCAATCAGGAGGGGAACTGCTATGGAAACACGCATCGGGCTCGTTCTGCCCTCGCCCAACATCCACATGGAGCCGCAGTTCAACGCGCTGGGGCTGGAGGGCGTCACCTTCCACGCAACGCGCGTGATGCTCAAGGAGACGACCGAGGCGGCGCTGATCGCGATGGAAAAAGACCTTGAGTACGCGGCGGAACTGCTCTCTACGATCGCGCCCGCGGCCGTCGGCTACTGCTGCACGAGCGGCAGCTTCATTCAGGGGAGCGCCTTTGACGAGGCGATCGCCGCGGCGATCCGGCGCATCTGCTCATGCCCTGCCGTCACGACCTCTGGCTCGATGGAGGGCGCGTTTCGGGCCATGGGCGTACGCTCGATCGCGCTCGTGACGCCCTATACCTCCGACATCAACCGCGCCGAGCTGCAGTATATCCAAAAGAAGGGCTTCGACGTCGTGAATGAATACGGCTTCGGCATCGTCGATAACCCGACGCTCGTCGCGCTCACGCGGGAGCAGTGGATCGACGCGGCGATCGCGGCGGACACGCCGGAGGCCGACGCGCTGTTTTTATCCTGCACGAATACGAAGGCGATGCCGGTGGCGGACTATCTGGAGCAGAAGCTCGGAAAGCCGGTCCTCACGAGCAACGCAACGACGCTCTGGGCGCTTCTCCGCGCGGTCGGCTATGAAAAGGCCGTCTCGGGCTGCGGCGCGCTGCTGCGGGAGCACCTCGTATGAGCCTGCCGGACGTTGCGCTCGCGCGGCCGGGAGAGCTTTCAGAGTGTCTGGAGCTCCTGAAACTGCCCGGTGCACGCATCATCGCGGGCGGGACGGATCTTCTCGTGGAGCTTAAGGCTGCGCGGCGGGCGCCGCAGACGCTGATCGACATCTGCGGGATCCCTGCGCTGTCGGACTGCGTTTTCAGCCCTGAACGCATCATGATCGGCGCTGCGTGCACGATGGCGCAGCTCGCGTCTGAGGCGCGGCTCCCGCGCGCGATCTGCGAGGCTGCGGGGAGCGTCGGCTCCCCGCAGGTGCGGAATATGGCGACGCTCGGCGGAAATGTCTGCACGGCGCTGCCCTCGGCCGACACAGTGCCGGCGCTCATGCTGCTGGACGCGCAGTGCCGCATCGCAGATCCCGACGGCGGACGTACTCTGCCGCTTGGGGACTTCCTGCTCGCGCCGCGAAAGAACGCGCTCCGACCGGGGGAAGTGCTCGTTGGCTTCGAGTTTCCGGCTCCGCCTGCGGATTTTTTGAGCTGCTATGAAAAGCAGGGCAGGCGGAAGTCGCTTGACCTCGCCCAGGCCGGCGTTGCCTGCGGGCTGCGGCTCGCCGCCGACGGCACGATCGCGGAGGCGCGCATCGCCGTGACGGCTGCGGCGCCGGTCCCCTATCGGGCAGGCGCGGCCGAGGCGTATTTAAAAGGCAAAAATCCGAAAGAGGCCGTTTTTGCGGCGGCCGCGGATATGGCCGCCGCCGCGGCACGGCCGATCGACGACCTGCGCGCGTCGAAAGACTACCGCCGCGCGCTTGTGCGGTCGCTCACGCTGCGGGGGCTCCTGCGGCTTTACAGGGAGGTTGTGGCATGAACAGGGCGGAGATCACGCTGAGGGTCAACGGCCGCAGCCTCACGCGTATGGTGCCGACGTCCCGGACCCTGCTCGACTTCCTGCGGGAGGACCTCGGCCTTACCGGCACGAAAGAGGGCTGCGGTGAGGGCGAGTGCGGCGCCTGCACGGTTTTATTAAACGGTGCGCCGGTCTGCTCCTGCCTGCTGCTCGCCGCGCGCTGCGACGGCGCGGAGATACTCACGATCGAGGGCCTCGGCGCGCCAGACGCGCCCGACCCGATCCAGGAGGCTTTTCTGGAATCCGGCGCCGTGCAGTGCGGCTTCTGCACGCCGGGCATGGTGATGGCGGCCAAAGCGCTTTTGGACAAAAACCCGGATCCGACGGATGAGGAGATCCGCACCGCGATGAGCGGGAACCTCTGCCGCTGCACGGGCTATGTGCGCATCCTGAAGGCCGTGCGGCTCGCGGCAAAGAAAAGGGGGGAGCAGCATGGCTGAAGCAGAGATCATCGGCAGGAGCCTCGTAAGGCCCGATGCGTATGACAAGGTGTGCGGCAGAGCCGTTTACCACTCCGACCTGAAGTTCCCGGACACACTGACCGCCCGCGCGCTTCGCTCGCCCTTTGCTTCCGCTGAGATCCTCTCGATCGATGTGAGCAGGGCTGCGGCGCTCCCGGGCGTCGCCTGTGTTCTGACGGGCAGTGATCTGCCTGATCGCCCCTACGGCATCATCATCCCCGACGAGACCGTGCTCGCGCGCGGTCGGGTCCGCTATGTCGGCGAGGAGATCGCGCTCGTCGCGGCCGAGACGCCCGAGATCGCGGAGGCGGCGCTCTCACGGATCAAGATCGAATACCGTGAGACGCCGGCAGCCCTCACGATGGACGATGCGCTTGCGGGTGGCGCGCCGCTCGTGCACGCGGACAAGCCCGGCAACATCGCAGACGAGATCCACGCCGCCTACGGTGACCTTGCATCTGAAAATCAAAAGTGTTCGGCCTTCGTCTCGGGCACCTTTGAGACGCAGTACGCAAGCCACTGCGCGCTTGAGACGCGCAATTTTACGGCGCGGCTCGACCCTCACGACGGCGTTCTGACGCTCTGGGGCGGTACGCAGGAGGGCTTCACGGTCCTGGAGGAGCTCGCAGGCTGCCTCGACTTCCCGCTCTCCCGCATCCGCATCCGCCAGAAATACATGGGCGGGGCCTTCGGCAGCCACTCGGACCAGAAGGAGGCGGCCTTTGCCGCGGCGCTCGCGCTGCGCTGCCCCGGACGGCCGGTGCGCTTTCGCCTGACGCGCGAAGAGGAGTTCTGCTGCGCGCGCCCACGCGTACCGATGCGCATCTATATAAAGCTTGGCGCGACGGCGGAGGGGAAGATCCTCACAAAGGAGATGCGCGTGCTTGCCGACAACGGCGCGTACTCCGGCCACGGCTCCGCGATCATGGGCGTCACGAGTGTCCGGACCGACAGCCTCTACCGCTTTGCGGCCTTGAAGACCGACTGCCGCCTCGTTTATACGAACAAGCTCCCGACGGGCCCCTTCCGCGGCTACGGGAATGTGCAGTCGCATTTCGCGCTCGAGCGGCTCATCGATGAGCTGGCCGTGAAGCTTGGGATGGACCCGCTGGAGCTCAGAAAAAAGAACTGCTCCCGCCCCGGCGACGTGACGCTGCGGGGCTGGGAGCTCGGACATTGCCGCCTGCCCGAGTGCATCGAGCGTGCGGCAGCGGCGGCGGACTATGCGCATTTAAAAGCCCTTGCCGGGACAAAAACGCCCGAAGGGAAGCTCCGCGGCGTGGGGCTCGCGATCGCGATCCACTGCAACTCGAACCGCGGCGGCTTCGGCCCCTTCGACGGCTCGGCCGCGCGCGTGCGCATCCGGCTCGACGGACGCATCGACGTCTACAACGGCGAAGTCGAGCTCGGCCAGGGCACGACGACCGGTTTTGCGCAGATCGCGGCGGCGGTGCTCGGCGTTGACATCGCCCGCGTGCAGATCCACGCGGGCGAGGATACGGAGCATTCGCCCTTTGCAATCGGCACGCACGGCACGCGGGTGTTGACACTCGCCGGCAAGGCGGTCGAGCTCGCCGCGCTCGACGCGCGCGAGCGCCTGCTTGCAGCCGCCGCACGGCACTATGCCTGCGCGCCCGGAGAGATCACGCTCTCGGGTGACCATGCGCTCCTGCCGGACGGTGCGAAGGTGCCCTTTGCGGATTTCGTGAATGCGGTCTGTTTCGGCGTCCGCTGCGGCTGCGATATCCTGGGCGAGGGCATCTACAACGTAAACCTCCCGCCGCTGACCGGTGAGCGGCACGGCAACGCGTCGGTCTCCTATCCGGTCGCCTGCCACATCGCGTATGTCGAGGTCGCGCCCGATACCGGCGCCGTTGAGGTGAAGGGCTATTGGGCCGCGCACGACGTCGGACGCGCGATCAACCCGACGGTCGTGAAAGGCCAGATCGAGGGCGGCGCCGTGCAGGGACTCGGCTTTGCGCTCATGGAGGGTTACAGCTTCGACGACGCCGGCCGCGTGAAAAACGGGAGCTTTCGCGACTACAAGGCACCGATGATGCCTGACGTGCCCCCGGTCACGGCGATCTTAGTCGAGGGCGATGGGAATCCGGGTCCGTTCGGCGCCAAGGGCATCGGCGAGATCCCAATCATCCCGGCCGCCCCGGCGATCCTGAACGCGATCCAGAGCGCGACCGGCAGGAGCCTGCACGCGCTCCCGGCGACGGCCGAGAAGATATACACGGCGCTGCACGCATAAAAAAAGCTGCCCAAAAGGGCAGCTTTTTTATGCGCGGCTCAGTAGTTTTCGGCCCGGACCTCGAAGTAGCTCTGCGGGTGGTTGCACACCGGGCAGACCTCGGGGGCTTTCGTGCCGACGACGATGTGTCCGCAGTTGCGGCACTCCCAGATCTGCACGCCGGCCTTTTCGAAGACCTGCTTCGTCTCGATGTTCTTCAAGAGCGCGCGGTAGCGCTCCTCGTGGGCCTTCTCGATCGCGGCGACGCCGCGGAACTGCGCGGCGAGCTCCGGGAAGCCCTCTTCCTCGGCATCCTTCGCCATGCGCTCATACATGTCGGTCCACTCGGCGTTCTCACCTTCGGCGGCGTGGAGCAGGTTCTCCTCGGTCGTGCCGAGCTCACCGAGCGCCTTGAACCAGAGCTTGGCATGCTCCTTCTCGTTCTCGGCGGTCTTCAGAAAGAGCGCGGAGATCTGCTCATAGCCCGCCTTCTTGGCGACGGAGGCAAAATACGTGTACTTGTTGCGCGCCTGGGACTCGCCCGCGAAGGCCTCCCAAAGGTTCTTTTCGGTCTTGGTGCCGGCGTATTTGTTCATGATAATCGTCCTTTCTTAAGTAGGCTCCCCTGAAAGGGTCGCGCCTTCCGGTGGAGGCGCGATGTGGGCAAAGCTGTCGCGAAGCGACTGAGGGTTCTGACGGCCGGAGGGCTTGTTACCTGTGTGAAACATGCCAGATGTTGTCGGCGTATTCCGCGACTGCGCGGTCGGCGGCGAAGAGGCCGCTGCGCGCGATGTTCAAAAGGCTCATGCGGTTCCACCTGGCGCGGTCCTCGTAGGTGAGCGCGGCCTTGCGCTCGGCCTCGCAGTAGGAGCGGTAGTCGGCGAGCAGCAGGTACTCGTCGGCAGCACTGCCGCCCCAGGCATTCACGAGCCGGCTGAAGAGGTCGTCATAGCTCACGCCGTCGGCAAAGCCCGTGCGCAGCTGGTCAAGGCAGCGGTGCAGCTGCGGGTCATGGTTGTAGTACTGCACGGGCACATAGCCGCGGCGCAGGAGCGACTGGACCTCATCGGCGTGGAGGCCGAAGAGGAACATGTTCTCGTCGCCGAGCAGCTCGTGCATCTCGACGTTCGCGCCGTCGAGCGTGCCGACGGTCAGCGCGCCGTTCATCATGAACTTCATGTTGCCGGTGCCGCTGGCCTCCTTGCCGGCGGTCGAGATCTGCTGCGAGAGTTCGCTGGCCGGCATGAGCTTTTCGGCGAGCGACACGCGGTAGTTTTCGAGGAAGACGACCTGGAGCTTGCCGCGGCATACAGGGTCCTTTGCGATCTGGTCGGCGAGCGAGTTGATGAGCCGGATGATGCGCTTGGCGACCGCGTAGCCCGGGGCCGCCTTCGCGCCGAAGAGGAAGGTGTGCGGCCGGGTGATATAGTTCGGATCGTCCTGCAGTTTCTGATACAGACTGATGATGTGCAGCACGTTTAAAAGCTGGCGCTTGTATTCGTGGAGCCGCTTGACCTGTACGTCGAAGATCGCCTCCGGGTCGAGCACGATTCCGGAGGTTTTTTTGACATAGCGGGCGAATTCCTCTTTGTTCTGCCGTTTGATCTCGTCCAGACGGTCCAGCACGGCCTTGTTTTCGGCAAAGGCCTCAAGCTTTCCGAGCGCTTCGGGATGCAGCAGGTAGTCATCGCCGGAGAGCTCGCGGATCAGACTGTCGAGTCCGGGATTGATCTCGCTGAGCCAGCGGCGGTGGTCGATGCCGTTCGTGACGTTCTGGAACTTCTGCGGCTCCATCACATAGAAGTCGTGGAAGACATCGCGGCGCAGGATATCGGAGTGCAGGCCGCTGACGCCGTTGACGGCGCAGCCGCCCGCGATCGCGAGGTTCGCCATGCGCACCTCACCGTCCCAGATGATCGCCATGCGGCGGACCTTCGCCTCGTCGCGGTAGAAGCGCTCGATCTGATCCTGCCAGCGGTGCGCGATCTCCTGCATGATCTGCCAGATGCGCGGCACGAGCGATTCCACAAGGTTCTGCGGCCAGCGCTCCAGCGCCTCAGAGAGCACAGTGTGGTTCGTGTAGGCGACGGACTGCGTCGTGATGGCCCAGGCGTCGTCCCAGTCCATGCCGGCCTCGTCGATGAAGATGCGCATGAGCTCCGGCACGACGAGCGCGGGGTGGGTGTCGTTGATCTGGATGATGTTCTTCTCGTGGAAATTCGAGAGCGTGCCGTAGGTCTCGAGGTGCTCCTGCACGATCGACTGCACCGTGGCCGAGACGAAGAAGTACTGCTGCTTCAGGCGCAGGGACTTGCCCTCGTAGTGGTTGTCCTCGGGGTAGAGGACCTTGGCGATCGTCTCGGCCATGGCCTGCTCCTCGTTCGCGCGCAGATACTCGCCCTGTGAGAAGAGCGACATATCCGTCGGCCGGTTGGCCCGCGCGTCCCAGAGACGCAGCGTGTTGACATGCTCGGTGCCGTAGCCCGCCACCACCATATCATAGGGGATCGCCGTGACGACCGTGGGATTTTCGACAACGGTGTGCAGGTGCCCGTCTGCCCAGAACTGCCTTACGCTGCCGCCGAAGCTGACGGACTGCGACTCCTCGGGCTTCGGCAGAAGCCAGGAGCCGCCGAGCTCCTTCCAGTTGTCGGGCAGCTCCACCTGCTGGCCCTCGACGATCTTCTGGCGGAAGATGCCGAGCTCATAGCAGATCGAGTAGCCCGTGGCGGGGATCTCAAGCGTGGTCATGGAGTCGAGGTAGCAGGCGGCGAGACGGCCGAGGCCGCCGTTGCCGAGACCCGCGTCCGGCTCCAGCTCAAAGATGTCGGCTGGCTTGAAGCCCAGATTTTCGATCGCCTCCCTGAGCTCCGGCAGGATCTCGAGGTTGTAGGCGTTCTTCATCAGGCTCCGGCCCATCAGGAATTCAAGGGACAGATAGTGCACCTGCTTGCGCTGCTCTTTTCTCGTCTCGCGCACGGCGCCGACCTTGCGCGCGGCCATCACGTCGCGGATGACCAGCGCGCAGGCCCGGAACATATCCTGATCCGTGGCCTCTTCGGGCGACAGGGCGAAGTTGAGAGCGAGCTTTGCTCTCAGGGCTTTTTCAAGCTGTGTGGTGGTGAAGGCTTTCATGTGGGGTCACTTTTCCGCGTCCGGGGCGGGTCCTTTCTTCTTTCTGCTCGCGCTGCGCGTCTTGGGCGCGGACGCGTCCGGACTCGCTTCGTCGGTTTTGGTCTTACTGCTTCTCTTTTTCGGGGCTTCTTCGGTCTTGTCGGCGGCGTCGGCCTCTGCCGCGGCGTCGGCCTTCGGTTTCCGGGTCCTCTTCTTCGGGGTCTCGTCAGCACTGGCGGCTGCGGCGTCGGGCTCGACGGCCTTTGCCTTGCGGGTGCGCTTCTTCGGGGCCTCTTCAGCTTCCGCCGCAGCGGGGGCGGCCGCCTCAGGCGCGGTCTCGGCCTTCTTGCGGCGCGGGCGCTTTACCGGCGCCTCCTCGGGGAGTGCGGTCCTGGGCTTGCGGGTACGCTTTTTCGGCGCGGGCTCCTCAGGGGCTGCGGCGAGCACCTCGGCCGCGTCGGAGGCGGAGACGGAGATGCTGTAGTAGATGTCGCGGTAGGCGAGCGCGCTGCGCGCCCAGCTGAAGTCCGCCGCCATCGCGCGCTGCTGCAGGCGTGCGAATGCCTCGGGCTCCTCGCGGTAGAGCTTCACGGCCATGTCGATCACCTCGACCATCTCACCGGCATCATAGTTCGCGAAGCTGAAGCCAGTGCCCGTGTCGTCGACGCGGTTATAGGGGATGACGCTGTCGCGCAGACCGCCGGTCTCGCGCACGACGGGGATCGTGCCGTAGCGCATCGCGATCATCTGGCTGAGGCCGCAGGGCTCAGAGCGGGAGGGCATCAGGAAAAGATCGGCGCCGGCATAGATCGCGCGCGAGAGCTGCTCGTCGTAGCCGATCTGCACGCCGATGCGGCCCTTGTACTGCTGGGCGACCCAGGTGAAGAAGTCCTCATATTCGCGGTCGCCCTTGCCCAGGATCACAAGCTGCACGGGCAGGCGCATCAGGTCGTGCACGGCCTCGCACACGAGGTCAAGGCCCTTGTGCGCGACGAGGCGGCTCACCATCGCGATGACCGGGACGGACGGATCCTCGACAAGACCCATGCGCTTTTGCAGCGTCGCCTTGTCGATCGCCTTGCCGGAGAGGTCGGCGCTCGAGAAGGTGTGCATGATCTGCGTGTCGGTCGCGGGGTCATAGCGCTCGGTGTCGATGCCGTTCAAAACGCCGGTGAGCTTATCTTCGACCATGCGCATGATCGGGTCCATGCGGTGGGCGAAATAGGGCTGGCGCAGCTCGAGCGCATAGCTCGGGGACACGGCGTTCACCGCGTCGGCGCAGAGGATGCCGCCCTTGAGCATATTGAGCATGCCGCTCATGATCAGCGTGCCGTCGTTCACCCAGCCCTCGTTGAGGCCGAAGAGCTCGTCGCAGGCGTCGGGCAGGCACAGGCCCTGGTATTCGATGTTGTGGATGCTCAGGACCGTGCGCATCTTCGCGAAGCGCTCGTCGGTCACGGCGGCGTCCTCGACGAACACGGGGATCATGGCCGTCTGCCAGTCGTTGCAGTGGATCACGTCGGGCCAGAATTTCATGAAGGGGAGCATCTTGAGCACGGCGCGGGAGAAGAAGCCGAAGCGCTCGCCGTCGTCGCCGTAGCCGTAGAGATCGGCGCGGCGGAAGTACTGCTCATTGTCGAGGAAGTACCAGGTCACGCCGTCCTGCTCGTAAGAGAAGATGCCGCAGTAGGCCGAGCGCCAGCCGAGCTGCACGTAGTCGTAGGCGATGTAAGTGAGCTTGTCGCCCCAGGTCTCTTTCACGCTCTCGTAAAGGGGAAGCACCACCGCTGTCTCAACGCCCTCCTTGGCAAGGGCGGGAGGCAGAGATCCCGCTACATCCGCAAGGCCGCCGGTCTTGCAAAAGGGAACCGCCTCACTGGTCGCATAGAGAATTTTCATTGGCATTCACTCCTCGGTTGATGGTTGGGACGTTTTCAGCGTGCGAAAACGTTTACAATCCCTCACACTGTATCGTAAAGTCGGACGGGGAAGATGTCAAGCGGTAATTTAGACGAAAATGGATTTTGTGTGAAAAAAGCCGCTGCCGGGCAAGGCGCGGAAGCGGCCCGGGCGCCTCGGGCGCGGACGCGAAGGGGCGGCATCTTTTTCCGGCGTATTCCTGAAAAAGGTTTCCAATCCATAAAAACTATGGTAAAATGGCAAAAAACAGCTTTTCGGGAGGCGTCAGGCGGCATGGTGGTAACGGTGCGGTCGCTGGGGCTCAGCGGCATTCAGGGCTATGAGGTCAGTGCGGAGTGCTTTATCTCCGGCGGCATGCCGGAATTTGGCATCGTGGGGCTGCCGGATGCGGCGGTCAAAGAGGCGCGGGACCGCGTGCGCGCCGCCGTAAAGAACTGCGGGGCAAAGTTCCCCGTGAGCCGCATCACCGTGAACCTTGCGCCCGCGGGCACGAAAAAGGCCGGCACGGTCTACGATCTGCCGATCATCGTGGGGCTTCTGGCCGCGGCCGGAGAGCTGCCGCCGCCCCCACGCGACGCCGCCTTCATCGGCGAGCTCTCACTCACCGGCGCGGTGCGCGGCATCCCCGGCGTGCTGCCGATGGCGCTGTGCGCCCGCGCTCTTGGCATCCGGCAGCTCTTTGTGCCCAGGGAAAACGCCGCTGAGGCGACGCTGGCCGGCGGCGATATGACGGTATTCGGCGTGAGCCACATCGCGGACCTCGCGGCGCATCTGCGCGGCGGAGCGGAGCTTGCGCCTGAGCCCGTCTGGACGCCGCCGGACGATGAACAGGAGCTTCCGGACCTATCCGACGTGGTGGGTCAGGAGCAGGCCAAGCGCGCGCTCGAGATCGCGGCGGCCGGCGGGCACAATCTGCTGCTGCTCGGCTCGCCCGGCGCGGGCAAGTCGATGCTCGCCAAGCGCCTGCCCTCGATCCTGCCGGACATGACGCGCGCCGAGGCGCTCGAGGCCTCGGCGGTCTGGTCGGCTGCTGGGCTGGCCGACCCGAAGCACCCGCTTTTGACGCACCGGCCCTTCCGCTCGCCGCACCACAGCGCGACGACGGCGGCGATCATCGGCGGCGGGCAGATGCTCCGGCCCGGCGAGGTCGCGCTCGCAGATCACGGCGTGCTGTTCCTGGATGAATTCCCCGAGTTCCGGCGCGATACGCTCGAGGCGATGCGCCAGCCGCTCGAGGACGGCGAGGTCACGATCTCCCGCGCGGCCGGTACCGTGCGCTATCCGGCGCGCTTCCAGCTGATCTGCGCGATGAACCCCTGCCCCTGCGGCTGGAGGGGCCACCCCAGCGGGAGATGCACCTGCACCGACCGGACGGTCGAAAAATACGTCGAGAAGATCTCCGGCCCCATGATCGACCGCATCGACCTGCACATCACGGTGCCCTCGGTCGAGTACGAGGCAATCCGCCGCAAGACGAAGGCGGAGCCCTCGAGCGCGGTCAAGGCGCGCGTCGAGGCGGCACGTTCAAGGCAGCGCGCACGCTTTTCCGGGACGAACGTGCAGTGCAACGCGCAGATGACGACGCCGCAGATCGCCGCATACTGCCGCCTGGACGACGCGGGCGATGCGCTCATGCGCGGGGCCTTCGAGCGCCTGGGACTCACCGCACGCTCTCATGACCGGATCCTGCGCGTGGCCCGCACGATCGCGGACCTCGCGGGAGCCGAGGACATTGAGGCGATGCATCTGGCCGAGGCGATCCAGTACCGGAACACGGATATATTAAAGGGATGAGCATAGCCGCGGAAGGCTCAACAAGCAATAAAAAAGTCGCCCTTCCGGGCGGCTTTTTTTAAGATCATTTCGCGTATTCGACGACCTTCGTCTCGCGGATGATGTGCACCTTGATCTGGCCGGGGTACTCCATCTCCTCTTCGATCTTGTGGGCGAGGTTCCGCGCGAGGATGACCATCTCGTCCTCGCTGACCTGCTCGGGGCGGACCATCACGCGCACCTCGCGGCCGGCCTGGATCGCGTAGGCCTTTTCCACGCCGGGATAGCTGCCGGTGATGGATTCAAGCTGCTCGAGCCGCTTGATATAGTTTTCGAGATTCTCGCGCCGGGCGCCGGGGCGGGCGGCGGAGATCGCGTCGGCCGCCTGAACGAGACAGGCGACGAGCGTGCGCGGCTCCACGTCGTTGTGGTGCGCCTCGATCGCGTGGACGATCTCCTCACGCTCTTTGTAGCGGCGGGCGAACTCGACACCGAGCGCGACGTGCGTGCCCTCCATCTCATGGTCGACGGCCTTTCCGAGGTCGTGCAGAAGTCCCGCGCGCTTGGCGGCCTGGACATCGGCGCCGAGCTCGACGGCGAGCATGCCCGCGATCAGCGAGACTTCGATCGAGTGGCGCAGCACGTTCTGGCCATAGCTCGTGCGGTAGTGCAGCCGGCCGAGCATCTTGATGAGCTCGGGGTGCAGTCCGCGCACGCCGGTCTCGAAGACCGCGCGCTCGCCCTCGCTCTTGATGACGGCATCGACCTCGCGGCGGGCCTTTTCGACCATCTCCTCGATGTGGGTCGGGTGGATGCGGCCGTCGGCGATGAGCTTTTCGAGTGCAAGGCGCGCGACTTCGCGGCGGACGGGCTCAAAGCAGGAGACTGTGATCGCCTCGGGCGTGTCGTCGATGATGAGATCGGCGCCCGTGAGCGTTTCGATCGTGCGGATGTTGCGGCCCTCGCGGCCGATGATGCGGCCCTTCATCTCGTCATTGGGCAGGGGAACCACACTGACGGTCATTTCGGCCACCTGGTCGGCGGCGCAGCGCTGGATCGCCTGGGCGACGATCTCGCGGGCGCGCGCGTCGGATTCTTCTTTCATGCGGCTCTCGATCTCTTTGATCTTGAGCGCGGTCTCATGGGTCACCTCGGACTCCACCTGGGCGATCAGGTATTCCTTGGCCTGGTCGACCGTGAAGCCGGAGATCTTTTCGAGCTCCTCGAGCTCCTTCGCCTTCATGGCGCGGATCTCTTCGCTCTCTTTTTCGGCCGCGGCGTGCTTCTGGGCCAGCGCTTCTTCCTTGCGCTCCAGCCCCTCGAGCTTGCGGTCGAGGCTGTCTTCTTTCTGCTGCAGGCGATTCTCCTGCCGCTGCAGATCGGAGCGGCGCTCCTTGACTTCCTTCTCGTATTCGCTGCGTTTTCTCTGAATCTCCTCGTTGGCCTCAAGCATAGCCTCGCGCTGTTTCGCCTCGGCACGCTTGATGGCCTCGTTGACAATGCGGGCGCCTTCTTCCTCGGCGCTCGAGATCTCTTTTTCAGAAACGTTTTTGCGATAGCGATATCCGAGAGGGAAGAAGGCCGCCGCACCGATCACCAGGCCGACGATGAGCCCGATGATGATATACAGTGCCATTTGCTTCCTCCTGTCCTTCGGAAAAGATCGCGCTCAGGGCTGCAAGAAAAGCCCCGCGCGCAGGCGCTTGAACGCGCCAAAACAGGCCCGGGCGATTTTGGATCCCCTTTTGTCCGCCATCGCCCATGACCTTTTGCATCAACAACGTCTGCCTGGCGGGCAAACGTTTCAATACTCCGCTCTTAGTTTATGCGCTTATTGCCGAAAAGTCAAGAAATGTTTTTCTGTTTCCCACGGTACTCCAGGCAGAGCATCGTCAGGTCGTCGAACTGCTCGGCGTCCTTTACAAAGTCATCGACGGCGGCGCGCACGTTTTTGAGCGCGTCCTGCGGGCAGCACTCCGGCGAGCGGTTCAGCGCCGCGAGCATGCGCTCGGTGCCGAAGAGCTCCTCGGAGGCGTTCGTCGCCTCGGGCACGCCGTCGGTGTAGACAAAGACTCTGGCGCCGGGCTCGAGCGTGAGGGAGTAATCGCGGTAGCGTGCGCCATCCATGCCGCCGAGCACAAAGCCATGCTTGTCTTTGAAGAGTTCAAAGGCGCCGCCGGGCTGGCGGATGACCGGATACTCGTGGCCGGCGTTCGCGGCTGTGAGGAGGCCGGTCGAGAGCTCAAGGATCCCGAGCCATACGGTCACGAACATCTCAGCCTCGTTGCTCGAGCAAAGGGCGCGGTTCGTGTGGGCCAGGATATCCGCCGGTGCGTTGCCGAGCTTGGAATAGCTCTGGATGATGATCTTCGAGGCCATCATAAACAGCGCCGCCGGCACGCCCTTGCCGGAGACGTCGGCCATGACCATGCACAGGTGGTCGTCGTCGACGAGGAAGTAGTCGTAGAAATCGCCGCCGACCTCCTTGGCGGGGTCCATGCTGGCATAGATGTCGAATTCGGGCCGGTCGGGGAAGGCCGGGAAGATGTGCGGGAGCATCGAGGCCTGGATGTTCGTCGCGAGCGAGAGCTCGGTGCCGATGCGCTCTTTTTCGGCGGTCACGGTCCGGACCTGATCGATGTACTCGACCGTTTTGTGCGAGAGCGCGGCAAAGGACTCGGAGAGCACCTCGATCTCGTCGCCGGTATGGTCGCCGGGCTCCATCTTGAATTCGAGGTTTTCGCCCTTGAGCGACGAGATGCGCTTCGTGATGCTGTTGAGCGGACGGACGATCCGCTTTCCGACGATGAGCGCGCTTGCGAGCATCACGAGCATGATCACAACGAGCAGCACGGTCGCGGTCGCGCGGGAGTCCTTCGTGCTGCGCTGGTAGGCGGCGACCGACTCGCCCTGGATCGCGGCGAAATTCTCCTGCATCAAAAGCGCCGGCTGCTCGACCGTCGCGCGGTCCTGCACGCTCACGAGCGCCCAGCCGACTGTCTTGAGCGGCGCGCCGATGATGTAGTATTCGCCCTCGTCGGTACTGAGCGTGCGGACCTCGGTCCGGCGCGCCATCGCGGTCTGCACGAGCGACGCAAGCGCCGCGTTTTCGTTCATCCGCAGGTCGATCGCCTCGCTCGACGGGCGCACACCGAAGACGCCCTCGGTCTTCGGGGAGAATACGACATGCCCCTGCTGGTTGACGACAAAGACAAAGCCTCCGTTTTCATCGGACGCCTCGACCGCAGAGCGCATATTGCTCAGGAACAGATCGGCGCCCACGACCGCAACGAGCTTGTCATTCACATACACGGGCATTGCGCACACGATGCCGACGTCGCCGGTAAAGGCGTCGGTCTCGACGTCGGTAAAGATCAGCTGGCGCTGTTCAACGGCCTGCTTGTACCAGAAGCGGGAGCTGGGATCGTAATGAGAGAGTGCGCCGGTCTCATCGAACTTTGCGGCGGAGCGGTTGTCGGTGATCACAAACGCGCCCTCGGGAAAACCGATGAACAGGGAGCTGACAGCGCCGGAGGCGCGGTAGCAGGACTTCATCAGCTCCGAGAGGTTGGCGGCGAGCCCGACGCGATCGGCAATCGCCGCGTCCTCCGGATCGACGCCCGCGGCAAAGACCGCCTGTGTATACAGTTCACCGTTGCGCCGCAGCTCGGGGACACTGTAAGGCAGGCGCGCGTAGAGCCCGGGCTCCTCGAAAAGCCGTTTCACGGAATTGCCCAGGATCGTGACCTGGGTCCTGAGATCCTGAAAGAGCTCGTCGGCCACGGCGGTCTCGAGCTCCATGGAGCGGGTCATCGAATTCTCAACGACCGCGTTCATGACGCTGCCGCTGGTCTCGGCGATCGCCGCTTGCTGCTGCGCGGCAGAGTCCTGCGCAAGACGCGCGAGCATGCCGCTGTGGTAATACGTGACGGCCGTAAACGCCGCCGTCAGCAGCAGCACGGTCACGAGGATCAGGTTGAAGACCTTGTTCTCGATGCCGCCGATGACAAAGTGCTTGAATTTTTTCATTTGTCCTCCGCCGCTCTCTCTGCGCGCATCAGGATCACCGCGAGCTCAGCGCGTGTGACGGCGCCCTTCGGGGCGAGGCGCGCAGCGGTTTTACCGTTTATAATGCCGTTTTCGACCGCCCAGGCGAGGGGCTCTTTCGACCAGGGGGCGGCCTTTGCAGCGTCTTCGAAGGCCGCAAGCGCTGACTCGCTGTCCTCGGCCGCCGCGGCCGTCTGCCCTGAGGCGTTCGCCGCGCGGAACAAAAGCGCGGCGAGCATTTCACGGCTCACGGCGCTCTCCGGCAGGAACTTGCCGTCGACGCCGTTCGTGATGCCCTGCGAGGCACACCAGAGCACGGCCTTTTCGTATTTGCTGCCGCTTTCGAGATCTGCAAAGCCCTCAGCGCCCTCGGGCGTCTCGGGACTCCCGAATGCGCGGTAGAGCGCAAGCGCGGTCTCACCGCGCGTCGCCTTCTCCTCCGGACGGAAATAACCGCCGTCAAACGTGTCGATGAGCTTCTTTTCAAGGCAGTAAGCCGTGCCCTCGTGGTACCAGGGGCTTTCGGGCAGCGGGCTCTTTTCGCCCTCGGAGAGCAGCATCCAGGGGATGTAGAAGCGGTTCATGGCCTGCAGCCAGGTCATGCCGTTCGCGCGGCGGATGTCGAGCCGGTTGATCTGCGCACAGCGGCTTCTCTGGCGATTCCCGCTGTAGGGACTCATCATGCTGCTCACCGTGCTACAGACATAGTACTCTCCGTTATATTTGCCCAGGTACATCATCATATGTCCGGGGAAGGTCATGAGTGTGCCGAGCGGGAGGGAATCGAGCAGGGCCTCTTTTTCCTCGGTCGTCATATAGGCGGCGTCGGCCTTCGGCAGCGCCAGCGGCCACTGCCAGTTGCCGTTGCGCGGCAGGTCCAGCCCGAAGCAGAGATAGATGCTGCGGCACAGGCTCGAGCAGTCCTCGTTGTCAAGGCTGCCGCCCCAGCCGTAGGCGTCGCCGAGCGAGGCGAGCGCGACGGAGGCGAGATTTGCGCCCGTGAGGGGCAGGTAGTTCTCGCTGACCTGCTCGCGCGCGTTGATGAGCGCCTCGCGCTTTGCGTAGCTTCCGTCAGCATTGCGCACGGGGAGATAGACCGCGTAGTTGTGGATCGGCAGGCGGTTGATGACGAGCGCGTCGGGATCCTTGAGCGCGATGCGCTCCAAAACCGTGCCCATCGTGACCATGCGGTTCGCGGTCTCAGGGTGGGTGAGCGAGGCGTCGGTAAAGAGCTTGTCGCCCCAGACGACGAGACGCCGATCCGCCGGGAGGTCCCAGGCCGAGAGCCACTCGGTCCTGCTGCGGCACACGGCGACATCCTCGGCACGCACCCAGCCGGAGCAGCAGGAATTATAGATCTGGTAGTATTTGCCGTCACGCGAGGTCGTGAAGATCACGACCGGCTCGTTGACGCGCAGGCCCACAAGGGACTGGTAGTCGAAATCGAGATCGGCGGGATCGTCCAGGATCTGGCCGTCATAGGGGAAGGTGAGCAGTTCGCTGCGGTTTACGACGATGCCGTATTTGACGCGCATGCTTTTGCGCGCGCGGCTGTCGGCGGTGTTGGCAATGATTTTGTCGAAATCGCGCTGCTCCAGTTTCCTGCCGCGTTCGCTGTAGGTCCAGCCGAGGTAATAGGCGGCGTCCGCGGCGGCGCCGCGTTTGAGACTTTCGCAGCGTGCGGTGCCGTCAAAGGTCTCGGGGATGTTTTTGAGATCGTGCATATTCGTGCCGGCCGTCGTGAGGGCGGCGGCGTTCAGCGCGGCGATCTTCTCGGGCGAGGCGAGAACGGCATCGGGCTCTTCCGCCAGTTCCTCCCAGAATGCGGGCCGGGTCATCTCGTCCGTCACGCCCGGGAGATACGCGACCGAGGCGTTCGCCGCGAGCGGAAGGCCAAACGCGCAGACGAGGAGCAGTGCGAGTAGGGAAGTGAGCTTTTTCATCATAATGTTCACCCCGAACGTGATCGTTTCGTGAAAGAGCCGGATCGCTCCGGACGGAAAATGCGTGTGCACCCGGGCGGGCAGCAGGATCATTTCAATGCACCCCCGGCCACCGGAAAGTCAAAATACGTTTCCGGGAAGGGCTCGCGCTCGAGCGTGAAGTGCCACCACTCGCAATCGATCGGCGCGAAGCCGCCCTTGAGCATCAGATCCCGCAGAAGCATCCGGTTCGCGTACTGCTGCTCCGTGATGTCCCGGCAGTCCGGGTGGGACTTCTCGCTGAAGAAGTCAAAGGGGCTCCCCATGTCGAGCTCCTTGCCGCTGGCCATGTCGAGAAGCGTCAGATCCACCGTGCTGCCGCGGCTGTGACTGGACCGGCTGGCGATGTAGCCCTTTTGAAAAAGCGCCTGCTTTTCAAGCTCCGGGTAAAAATACGGCTTCATCCGCTGGTCGAGGTCCTCGATGCCCCAGAGCACGAAGTGCCGCACGGCCGCGGCGGGGCGGTAGGCATCGAAGATCTTGAGCCGATAGCCCATCACGTTCGCCCGGTTGGCAACAGCCTTCAGGGCGCGGGCGGCGTCGAGGGTCAAAAGCGCGACGGGCTCTTCATAGCCGTCGATCCGGTCGCCGATGAAGTTGTAGGTGGAAAAGTAGCGGATCTCCTGGACGATCGAGGGCACATAGTCCGAGAGCAGCACGAAGCATGAGGCATCGTGCTCAGCCTGGCGTTTATAGTCGAGGGGCATGGAAGCAGGACCTCGCTTTCGTTTGGTTTTGCGCGGGGATTGCGGGGGAGACGCCGTAGGAGAAGAGGAAACGCGTTTGCATCGCGCCATGAATGAGAGCTCCGGAGTTAAGAGTCCATAAAAATACATATTATTCTACCACAAAAACGGGCGGGAGAAAAGCGTTTTCAGGAAAGAATATGCCTGCAATGCGCGTTCGGGACCGATCATAGACAAAAAGCGATGCAACAACGCGCCGCCCCCGCCGGTATCGACCGGCGGGGGCGGCGCGTTGTTGCTTATAAAAATATGCGGTGTCAGATCGTCTCGCCCTTCGGGAGCACATAGGGGTGCTTGACGGCGCCTCTTAAGATGACGCCCTCTCCGATCGACGTGTTCTTGTCGGCGATCACGTCGGTGATCTGAGCGTTCGCGCCGACGCTGGCCTCCTTGAACAGTATGCAGCCGCGCACGACGGCACCGGGGCCGACGTTGACGCCGGCGAAGAGGATCGAATCCTCGACGGTGCCCTCGATGTGGCAGCCGTCGGCGATCATCGAGTTGAGAACGCGGCCCTCGTCACCGATGTAGGTCGAGGACTTGTCGGCGGGCTTGGCGCGCACCGGACGGTCGGCGGGGAAGAGCTCGCGGCGCACCTCGGGCGTCAGGAGCTGCATCGAATGGGCATAGTACTCCTCGACCGAGTGGATCTGTGCGGCAAAGCCGTTCCAGATAAAGGCGCGGATGTTCAGCTCGCCGAGCTGCGGGCGCAGCACGTCGCGGCGGAAGGAGACGAGATCGCGCGCGGCGGCCTCCTCGGTCAGACGCTTTAAAAGCTCGGTCGAGAGGAGATAGATCTCAAGGCCGCGGTAACCGCGCGGATGGCGGAGGTTGTAGTAGACCTCAGTGACCTTGCCGTCGGCGTCCACGTCGAAATAGCTGCCGTCGGGGGTCGCGAAGCTGTCGTTCCCGCACACGACCGTGATGTCGGCGCCGGAGTCGATGTGCTGATCGAGGATCTCCTGCAGCGGCAGGTTCACGACCATATCGCCGTCCATGAGCGCGACATAGTCCTGGCGGATCGCGTCGATGTAGCTGCGCACGTTCGCCAGCGCCTCCATCTTGCCGCGGAAGGGCTGCATGCCGCCGGGGCCCTCATAGCCGAAGGGAGGCAGGAGCCTGAGTCCGCCGTGCTTGCGCGAGAGGTCCCAGTCCTTGCCGCTGCCCAGGTGATCCAAAAGGCTCTGGTAGCGGCCGTGGAGCAGGACGCCGACGTCGGAGCAGCCGGCGTTGATGAGGTTCGAGAGCGCGAAGTCGATCGCGCGGTAGCGGCTTGCGAAGGGGATCGACGAGGAGGAACGCTCAGCGACGAGCTCCCGGAGCTCCGCGCGCTGACGATAGCAGAAGATGATGCCGTGCAGTCCTTTCATTTCGACGCCTCCTCACCGTTTTGATCGAGCATGATGCCGGCCTTCACGACCCGTCCGGCCGCGACGGGGCAGTGCGGTGCGAGCACCGTAAGCCCCCAGCCCGCGTCGCCGGGCGCCGCACCCACATGCGCGTTTTCGCCGATGCGGCTGCCCTCGCCGATGATCGCGTATTCGATCACCGCGCCCGGCTCGACCACGGTGCCGGGCAGGAGCACGGAGTAGCTCACGCGCGCGTTTTCGCCGATCGTCACATTCGATGAGAGCACAGAGTTTTCGACGCAGCCGTCGATCTCGCAGCCGCGGCTCAGGGCGCTGTGGCGCACATCGGCACTGCCGCTGATGAAGGTCGCGGGGGCGTTGACGGAGCGGGCGTAGATCGTCCAGCTCTCGTCTTCAAGGTCGAGCCCGGAGCCGGGGGAGAGCATGTCCATGTTCGCGTCCCACAGGGAGTCGAGCGTACCGACGTCCTTCCAGTAGCCCTGGAAGCGGTAGGCGGCCATCGTGAGCCCGTCGCCGAGCATCTTGGGGATGATGTTCTTGCCGAAGTCGTTTTCGCTCGTCGGGTCGGCCTCATCCTCGGTCAGGTACTTGCGCAGCGTCTTCCAGGTGAATACGTAGATGCCCATCGAGGCGAGGTTGCTCTTGGGCTCCTTCGGCTTTTCGGCGAACTCGGTGATGTTGTCCTTGTCGTCGACGCTCATGATGCCGAAGCGCGGCGCCTCGGACCAGGGCACCTCCATGACCGAGATCGTGCACGCGGCCCCGGCGGCCTTGTGCCGCTCGAGCATCAGGGAGTAGTCCATCTTATAGATATGGTCGCCGGAGAGCACGACGACGTACTCGGGATCATAGAGGTCGACGAAGCCGATATTCTGATAGATCGCGTTCGCGGTGCCCTTGTACCAGGTACCGCCGCGGGTGTCCATATAGGGCGGGAGGATGTGCACGCCGCCGTCGGTGGCGTCCAGGTCCCAGGGCTGGCCGGAGCCGATGTAGTCGTTGAGCTCCAGAGGGCGGTACTGCGTCAGAACGCCGACGGTATCGATGCCGGAGTTCACGCAGTTCGAGAGGGGAAAGTCGATGATCCGGTACTTTCCCCCGAAGGGGACCGCGGGTTTGGCCATCTCACGGGTCAGGACATACAGGCGGCTGCCCTGCCCGCCCGCAAGCAGCATGGCGATGCATTCTTTCTTCATGTTCGATCAGACTCCTTTGAGCGCAGCTCTTTGCGTAAAAGCTGCCGGACTTTTGCGCAAAACTGCCAAAAAAGCTGGGGATTACTGAAAAAGCATTATACAATATAGGAGATAATCCGTCAAGAGGAAAAAAGCTCCCCTCTCAGGGGAGCCAAAGATCGATCTCACTTTTCGCGCAGGATCGAAATGAGCACGCACAGAGCGAGCAGGAAGGGATAGAACAGGTACGGGATGATCAGCACGCTCGAAAGGCCGGAGAGCGACGCCGCGATCAGAAGCTGCGCGCCGTAGGGAATGATGCCCTGGAGAATGCACGAGCAGGTGTCGAGCAGCGAGGCGGTGTGCTTCGGGTCGATGTCGAAGCGCTCGGAGATCTCGCGCGCGATCGGCGCGGCAATGACGATGGCCACCGTGTTGTTCGCGGTCGCGATGTCCATGAGCGCGGTCAGGATCGCGATGCCGAGCATGCCGCCGCGCCGGCCGGAAAAGCGCCGCTCGATCAGATCGAGGATCGCCGCAAAGCCGCCGTTTTCACGGATCAGCGAGGCGATCGAGGCGACGAGGATCGTGACGATCATCGTCTCGAACATGCCCGCCGCGCCGTCGCCCATCGAGGTGAAGGCCGACACGTAGTCGATCGTCCCGGTCAGCGCGCCCGCGATCAGAAAGAGCACGATGCCGACGCCGAGCACCAGAAAGACATTGAGCCCGAGCAGCGCGAGCACGAGCACGACGAAATAGGGGATCGCCTGCAGGAGGTTGAACGCGTAGCCGCCGACGTTCGCGCTCTCGCCCAGGATCGCCACGATGATCAATATCACGAGCGTCGCGAGCGCGGCGGGCAGGGCGATCAGAAAGTTCACGCGGAACTTGTCGCGCATCTCGACGCCCTGCGTCTTCGTCGCGGCGATCGTCGTATCGGAGATGAACGAGAGGTTGTCGCCGAACATCGCGCCGCCGACGACCGTGCCGACGCACAGCGGCAGCGAGAAGCCGCCGGTCTCGGCCACGCCCGCGGCGATCGGCACGAGCACCGTGATCGTGCCGACGCTCGTGCCCATGGCCATCGAGATGAGGCAGGCGATGGCAAACAGCCCGGGAACGGCGAAATTGCCGGGGATGATGTTGAGCAGCAGGTGCGCGGTGCTCGTCGCGCCGCCGGCCTGCCGCGCGATGCCGCCGAAGGCGCCGGCCATCAGGAAGATGAAGAGCATGATCGTGATATTGTCGTCACCGATGCCCTGCGCGCACACGTGGATCTTCTGATCAAAACTCAATGAGCGGTTCTGAAGCATCGCCACGATCAGCGCGATCGAGAAGGCGACGACGACCGACATGATGTAAAAGCCCATCTGCCCCTCGATCGGAGAGATGTATTCAAACCAGATGCCGGTGCCGAGATAGAGCACAAGAAAGACAAGAATGGGCAGCAGTGCCCGGGCGTTTGGTTGCTTAGACTGCATGAGAGAGGACCTCCGTTGAGTAATCGACCTTTCAGGACAAAAACGCGTCCGTTTGGTGTATTCAAGAATGCCATAAAACCGGGACGCTGTCAAGAGGAGCGCCTCCCGCGGCTGCAGTTTGTGCAACAAACACTTGCCATCGCGGCGGAACTGTGATATTTTAAAGTGTAAGATATGAGGAAAGATCACTTCCCCTTCCGGACATTTTATAGAGAGGAGCCGAGAGATGATGGCTGAAACTGCCCCTGCTTTCCGTTCTGTCACCTTTGGCGGATTCGATAAGAATGATGTAATGGCCTACATCGAAAAAAACGCACAGGAGCACGAGAGCGCGCTCGAGGCACTGCGCGGAGAGCTGGCCGCGGCAAAAGAGGCGCTCGCCGCGGCGCAGACGGCGGGCGGTGAGACCGAGCAGAGCCGCCTTGCGCTTGAGGAGGAGCTTGTGACGGTGCGTGCAGACTGTGAAAAATACCGCGCCGACGCAGAGTCCTTCACGCATTTTCGCGACAGGATCGCCCAGATCGAGTTCGACGCCCGCGCAAAGGCGGATCAGATCCTGAACGACGCGAAGGCCGAGGCTGAGGAGACGCTCTCGAAGGCCCGCGCCGAGGCCGAGGAGACGCTCACGAGCGCCCGCACTGAGGCCGAAGAGACGCTCACGAGCGCCCGGACCGAGGCCGAGGAGACGCTGAACAGCGCCCGGACCGAGGCCGAGACCCTGACCCGGGATACGCAGAATGCGATCAATGCCGCTCAGGAGGAGTCGGAGCAGAATCTTCGCGAGCAGGAGGCGGCGGTCAACGGCCGCATCCGCGATCTTCTTTCAGAGCTGCTCCCGAGCTACTCCCAGGCGCTCGACAATTTCCGCACGCTCTCGAGCCAGTTTACGACCGAGTCACGCAAGATCGAGGTCTATCTCACGCAGATGAGCCTCGGCATGGGCAAGGTCCAAAACGACATCAAAGCGCTCGACGACCACTACGTCGCGCCGCTGACCGAAGAGGAATAAGCGGCAGACCGGAAAACGTCACGAACAAGACCCCCTCCCCCGGCGGAGGGGGTCTTTGACACAAATGGGGGGAGGGACGGCCATGGAGAGCGATGAGGCACTGTTCCGGCGCTTTTTATCGGGCGACGAGGACGGTCTGCGCACGCTGATGGAGCGCTACGGCGACAGCCTGACGATTTACCTCGGCGGCTTTCTCCACGACATCCACGACGCAGAGGACCTGATGATCGAGGCCTTTGCGCGCGTGGCCCATGCGCGGCCGAACCTCTTGGAGGGGTCTTTCCGGGCCTATCTGTATAAAACCGCCCGCAACCTTGCCCGCCGCTTTTACGCCAGACGCCTGCGCGCCGCGGTCTTCAGCCTGGAAGCGCTGGAGCGGGAGCCGGAGAGCGAGGCGCTGCTGGAGGCGGCGGTCGTCAGGCGCGAGCAGCAGAACATTCTGCGCCTTTGTATGGGCAGGCTCGAACCGGACCTGCGCGAGGCGCTCTGGCTCGTCTATTTCGAGGGCATGAGCTACGCCGAGAGCGCGCGTGTGCTGCGAAAGCGGCCGAAGCAGCTCGATCATCTTCTGCAAAAGGCGAAGCGGCTCCTGAGGGAGGAGCTTGAAAAGGAGGGCGTGACCGATGCGCAGTACAGATGAGCGTCTCAGGGCGGTCGAGCAGCGCATGGCTGCGCTGGACCGGGAGCGGCGCGGGAGAAGGATCGGCCGGATCGCGATAGCATCCGCTGCGGCCTGTCTTGCGCTGATCGCCGCGTTGTCGCTCCTGATGCCGCGGTGGGCAGAGCTCCC
>CAMNAE010000001.1 GCA_946530565.1 uncultured Oscillibacter sp. | reverse complement strand
GTCCATGTCGGTCTGGCTCATGACGCCCTCGACGACGTTGCCGTGGATCATGAATGGGGGAATGCAGTAGGTAAAGCCCTTGTCGATCATGAAATCGCGGCCGTAAGCGAGCACCGCCTCGTGCAGGCGCGCAATGTCGCCGAGCAGATAGTAGAAGCCGTTGCCCGAGACGCGGCCGGCTGCGTCGAGGTCGATGCCATTGAAGGACTCCATGATCTCGGTGTGATAGGGGATCGGGAAGTCTGGCACGAGCGGGTCTCCGAAGCGCTCGATCTCGACGTTCGCGCTGTCGTCCGGGCCGATCGGCACGCTCGGGTCGATCATCTGGGGGATCAGATACATGCGCTTGCGGAGCTCTTCCTCGTAGGTACGCTCCTGCTCCTCGAGCTCTGCCAGACGGTCGGCCTGCTCCTTGACCTTCTGCTTGACGGCCTCGGCCTCCTCAAGCTTGCTCGGGTCTTTTTTGGCCATACCCATGAGCTTGCCGACCTGCTTGGAAAGAGCGTTTCTCTCGGAGCGCAGGGCGTCTGCCTCGGAGATCGCGGCGCGGCGCTTCGTATCGAGGTCGAGGACCTCGTCGACCAGAGGCAGCTTCTGCTCCTGGAATTTTTTGCGGATGTTTTCGCGGACTTCGTCGGGATGTTCGCGGATAAAGCGAATGTCAAGCATGTTGAGGACTCCTTGTGTGGTTTGGTTTCTTATTTCTTATGATGAGCGTGCCCTGAATGTTTCACGTGAAACATTCAGCCGTTGTCAGTGGGTTCTGCGGCGGCTGCCGGCGGCTCGGTCGGCAGCTTGTTGATCGCCTCGCGCAGCTGGCGGTAGCGCATCGCAGGGGAGGTGGCTTTCCCGTCGCGCGCCTCGGTCGGGAGCGCGTCGTAGAGAGACGATGCCTCCATCTCGGCAAGCGTTGCACGGCAGCCGTCAAAATCCCGTGTCAGATACTGCTGCTGCAGCGTATAAAGTGCATAGAGCGCGTTTTGGGCCTCCTGCGCGTCGAGCGCGGCCGTTGCGGAATACTCGTATTCCTGCTGCAGGTCCTCTAATTGATCGCTGAGGTCACGGTTTTGCTTTTCCTCAGCCTCCAGCTGTCCCTGCAGCTCGATGATCCGCTCCTGGAGATTCTGAACCTCCTGCGCGGCGGTCAGGTTGTCAGAGAGCTTGTCGAGCGCGGTGATCTGGCTGTGCTGCTGCACGAGCGCAGAATAGGCGATCAGCAGGAACGCGACAACAAACAGGATCAGGATGTAGACCAGTACTGGCTTGCTGCTGCGCGGGGACTCCTCAGCGGCCTCGTTGGCCTGCTCGAGCTCTGCCTCGGGCAGCGGCGTGTCGTCGGCTCTGCGGTGAATGTTCATGAATGGTTGCCCTTTCCGCCTGCCTTGATCTCGGCAAGCGCGTCAATAAGTTGATTGAGATCTTCGGTGTCGTAGTATTCAAGCTCAATGCGCCCTTTTTTGCGCCCGGTCACGATCTTCACGCCGCGACCCATCGCGTTCGAGAGCGCCTTGGCAGCTTCTGCGGCATAGTCGACGCCGTCTGCGGGCTTCGGATCCTTTGGCTTGATATCCGACAGCAGGCGTTTTGCAAGCGCCTCTGCCTGACGGACGGAGAGCTCCTGCTGTTCGATGGTCTGAGCGGCCTTGAGCTGAAGAGCGCCTTTGAGCGGCAGGATCGCGCGGGCGTGGCCGGCGGAGAGACGCTTCTGGACCAGCATCTCGCGCACCTCCGGCGTAAGCCCAAGAAGACGCAGGCTGTTTGCGACGGCGCTTCGGGATCTCCCAACGCGCTCGGAAGCCTCCTCCTGCGTGAGACCGAACTGCTCGATCAGCGTCTGGAAGCCGGTCGCCTCTTCGATCGGGTCGAGATCCTCACGCTGGAGATTCTCAACGAGCATGAGCTCGGCGGCTTTCTGATCGTCCGCCTCGATGATATGGACCGGGACCTCGCGCAGACCTGCGAGCCGGGCGGCCCGCCAGCGCCGTTCTCCGGCGATGATCTGATAGTAGCCCGACTCGATCGCCCGGACCGTCAGCGGCTGAAGGATGCCGTAGCGTCGGATCGAATCGGCAAGAGTCTCGAGAGCTTCCTCGTCGAAATTTTTTCTCGGCTGGGTCGAGCAGACCTCGACCCGCTCGATCGGGAGCGTGAGCGGGGGCTGCTCGCTGTCGGCGGGCTTCAAGGATGCCTCTCCGAGGAGCGCATCCAGACCGCGGCCGAGGCCGGTGCTGCGTTTTGCTGCCATCGTGATGCTCCTTTCCTCAGCGTCTGGCGCGGCGCATGAGCTCGTCAGCCAGCTTCAAATAGGCTTCGGAGCCCTTGCAGCTGCGGTCATATGCCGTGATCGGCAGACCGTGGCTCGGCGCCTCGCTCAAACGGACGTTGCGGGGGATCACCGAAGTGAAGACCTGCCCGGGAAAGTAGTGCTTGACCTCTTCGGCGACCTGCTGGGCGAGGTTCGTGCGGGAATCATACATCGTGAGCAGCACGCCTTCGAGCGTCAGGCGCGGATTGAGCGAACGGCGCACCATGCGCACGATGTTCATAAGGTCGCTTAAGCCCTCGAGCGCGTAGTACTCGCACTGCACAGGCACCAATATCCCATCGGCCGCACAGAGTGCGTTGAGCGTCAGGAGTTCAAGCGAGGGCGGGCAGTCGATGAAGATAAAATCGTAACTCTCGCGCAGGGAGTCGAGCGCGTCTTTTAAAAGCAGCTCGCGGCGGGGGAGGGAGACGAGCTCGATCCCGGCACCTGCCAGCGCCTTGCAGGAGGGGAGAACGTCCCCAAACTCGGTTTTCGCGATCGCCTCGCATGCAGGGATCTCGCCGATCAGCGCGCCGTAGACGCCGCCGTCCTCAGGCTTTTCAAGCCCCATGCCGCTGGTCGCGTTGGCCTGCGGATCAAAGTCACAGAGCAGCGCACGCGCACCTTTTTCCGTCAGTGCGGCGGTCAGGTTGACGCAGGTGGTGCTCTTTCCGACACCGCCTTTTTGATTCATCACTGCGATGATCCTTGCCATCATCCCGCCTCCTTAACATCAAGCAAATCATTATACCATTGATAACGCGCGGTTACAAGCGCAAAACGGGAAAGAATGTCAAAAAAATAGGGATGAGAAGTCGGGAATGAGAAATTTTATCGGCAGTGAACATGTTTCACGTGAAACATGTTCAGGACAAGACAAATCATAAGCGGAGCATTGTTTCACGTGAAACAATGCTCCGCTTATGATTTATGATTGTTCGCTTCTGATAAATCACGGCATGAGCGTGTTCTCTCCGGTGACCGCGGAGGTCTCACCGCCGGCCTCAAAATAGGCGTTTAGCATCCTGACTGCGGTGGAGGCAAGGGCGCTGCCGGAGCCGCCCTTTTCGATCACGAGTGCCAGAGCGATCTCGGGATCCTCATAGGGCGCAAAGCAGACGAAGACACCGTTGTTCTTTTCGGCAAGATTCACCTGCGCGGTACCGGTCTTGGCGCCGGCTGTGACGATGCAGTCTTTGAAGCTCGATTTCAGCGTGACCGTCGCGACCTGGCGCATGCCCTCCATGACGGCGGCGCGGGTCTCTTCACGCATGGGAACGATGTTCATCGGCGCGGTATCACCGACAGCGACGATCCCGGAGTTATCATAGCGGCGGACCTCTTTTAAAAGATGCGCCGGACGGTGATTTCCGCCGTCGACGAGCGTCGCGATGTAATTTGCGAGCTGGAGCGGGGTGAACAGGTGGTCAGACTGACCGATCGCGGCCATGACCGTGTTGCCGCCGTACCAGACCCCGCCGTGCGCCTCGGTGTTCGCAGGACTAGCGAGCACGCCGGCGTCCTCGCTGATCTCGATGCCGGTCTTCTGCCCGAGCCCGAAGGCTTCGGCGTACTGGTCGATCCGGTCGATGCCGAGACGGTAGCCCATCTCATAGAAGAAATAGTTGCAGGAGACACGGATCGCGTCGATCACATTGACGCGGCCGTGGCCGGAGTGGTTCCAGCACCACGCGCCCCAGGGAGCGGCACCGGCCACCATGTCGGGATAGTACCAGCGGCCCGTGTCGCGCACTGTCTCGCTCGCGGTGACAACGCCCTCTTCGAGCGCGGCGACGGCGGTGAGCATTTTGAACGTCGAGCCCGGGGGATAGCGGCCCTGCGTCGCGCGGTTGAAGAGCGGCGCGGCGGGATCCGCCGAGAGCTCATTGATGCTGCTGCGGTAGGTGGCGGGGTCATAGGTCGGGCAGGTAGGCAGCGCGAGCACCTCTCCGGTGCCGATGCGGATAATCGCGGCGCCGGCGCCGCGGGTCTCGAGCCCGTCCTGCGCGTTCATCGATTCGACGGTCTCCCGCAGGATCGCCTCGGTCGTCTCCTGCAGGCCGATGTCGAGCGTGAGCGCAACGGTGTTGCCGGGCTGGGATTCCGTGGTGTAATAGACGCCTGTGATCTTGCCGTCGGTATTCGTTGAGACGACGCGCCGTCCGTCGATGCCGCGCAGGTAGTCTTCGAAGGCAGCCTCAACGCCGTCGCGGCCGATCCAGTCCTCGCCGTCGTAGCCCTTTTCCTTCAGGTCCGCAAGCTCCTCGGCCCAGATGCGCGACACGCTGCCGAGGATGTGCGCGGCGGAGGAGGTGCGGTACTCGCGCTCGGTCGAGGCGATCACCTTGGCCCCTTCAAAGTTGCCGTCGGAGAGCATCGTGATGAGCTCGGGGGAGAGATCTTCGGCCATGACATAGGCGGTATTGGTGCCGAGAGAACGCAGCGCGAGCTCATAGCGGATGCCGGCGATATCCCGCGCGACCAGGTCGGTGCACGCTTCGTCGATCCCGAAGGCTGAACGCATGAGACCCATCACGTCGTTTGCCGAGAGAGAGGCTTTGGCCAGGAAATCCGGCGTCAGCTTCTCGGCGGTCACCGCCTCGATGAGCTCATCGGTCGTGGCAGTCATATCGAGCCCTACTTCTTCCGGGTGGGCGCTCAGGTAGTCGCCGAGGCGGCGTTTTGCCTCGCTCAGCGACACGAGGTATAAAAAGAGACGGGAGCGGCCTGCGGTGGAATCGGTCGGCAGGGTGTAGGTAAAGGGGGCGCTGCGGCTGATCGGGAGCGAATCGGTCCAGGAGATGCCCTGGGACCTGAGCAGCGCCGTAAGGCGGGCGACCGCTTTATTGCGCGCGGCGTCGTCGCTGAAACGCGAGGCGTCAAAGGTCATTGCATAGGTGGAGCGGTTCGTGACGAGCACCTTGCCGTTCCGGTCGGTGATGACGCCGCGGGCGGCGTTGATCGTCTCGGCCGTCGCGATCGTGCGCTCGGACTGCTGGGTGTAGTAGTCGTGCTGCAGGATCTGCGTGCGGTAGAGAATGCCGCCGTAGAGCAGCAGCACAGAGCCGAGAAGCGCGCCGAGAAAGGCGGTGCGAAAAGCCGGTTTCGTCAGCATCATATGGGCCTCCTGCTGTCGTTTTCGTGGGTGCGGCGGTAAATGGCGGCATAGAGCAGCGTGACCGGAATGCACAGCGGCAGCGTGATCAAAAGCTCACGGACCGCAACGGATAAAAAGACCTCGGGGTAGGCCCGAAGCGTGAGAAAACGTACAAGATCGATGAGTGCAAAGCCCAGGACCGCGGAGAGCAGCGAGCAGGAGATGCCGGAGCGGAGCGGAACGGCGAGAAAAGCGGTCAGGATCGCCGCAAGCGGGAAAACAAGCGTATAGAGGCAGGGGATGGGCGAGGGCAGCAGCAGATCGCAGACGACGCCGCAGGCGAGGGCGAAAATTCCCCCGCCGAGCGGCCCCTCGTAAGAGGCGGGGATCAGCGCAAGCAGCGGCCAGACAAAGGGGATCACGCCAAAGAGCCGGATACGCTGCAAAAGCGCGAGCTGCACGATGGCAAGCAGGAGCGCACTCAGGCCGTAGAGCAGCCATTTTCGGATCGTCTCGCCGCGTGACGGCATATGCGCGCACCCCCCTTTTGATATGTTTTACACGCTGTGAAAGAAATCGCTTATGTGATGATCTCAAAGGATTTCAAAACGAACACCTGTACGAGAGAGTCAAAATCAGCGGCGGGCTGGATGATCGCAGAGGCCGAAGCGCCGCCCTCGTCGAGCCGGAGCTCAAGGATCGAGCCGATCACGACCTCAGGGGGGAGATAACCGCCGAGACCGGAGGTGACGACGAGGTCGCCCGCGGTCAGAAGGCTCTCGGCCGAGAGGTAGTCCATGCGCATGAGCCCGGACTGCATCAGGGAAAAATCGCCAACGGCGACACCGAGCTCACCCGTGCGGTAAACGCGCGCGCCGAGCGAGGTCTCGGTGTCGACCAGCGTCGTGACCGTGCTCCAGTTGTAGCCGAGCTCGGTCACGAAGCCGACCAGTGCGCCGGTGTCGTCGAGCACGCAGTCATTCAGCTCGATGCCGGAGGACGAGCCGCGGTCGAGCGTCAGTGTCTCGCTCCAGTTCGTTACGGCGTGCTCGGTCACGCGGGCAGGCTCCAGGTCGCTCAGGTCACGGCGGCGCTGAACGAAGTTCAAAAGCTCACGCAGGCGTGTGTTTTCATCGCTGTCGGTCTCCGCCTGGCGCACAGCGGCCTCCATCTCGGCCAGCCGGCGCCTGAGCGCGGCGTTCTCCTCACGCAGCTGCTGCACGGTCTGGCGCCCGGTCTGACGCTCGTTGAACCAGTCGGCGACGGCCCCCGCGCCGGAGCGGATCGGCGAGAACAAAATGCCCTCGAGATCCTTGAGCGGCGAGGTGAAGGGCAGCAGCGACGAGGCGGCGAGCAGCAGCGAAAGCGCCGCCGCGGCCGCGAGGATCCAAATGCCGTATTGCTTGAAAAAGTCTTTCAAAAGTCCCGCGCCCTCCTCTCGTAATACTAATCTTCAATCAAACGATTGAAAATCGTTTGACTGCCTGTGAGCTTAAAAAGCTCACTTCTCAAAGGCGCCAAGGTGCCTTGAAGAAGCCGTGCAATACCGATCTCGCGCGTGGCTCACGCCGCGCGCTTTGCAGTACTGCTGCGCTTATAACGCTTGAAATGCAAGGGTTTTATTTGAAATCAGTATATTCATTTGATCGAATGGCTCTATCGAGGCGGGGTTCACAAAAGCACGACGCCGAAGTAAGAGAGCATGCGCCCGAGCCGCAGCAGCGGCAGACCCACGACGTTGCTGTAGTCGCCGACGATCGCCGTGACGAGCAGCGCGCCGAGGCCCTGGATGCCATAGGCGCCGGCCTTGTCCATCGGCTCGCCGCTTGCGATGTAGCGCGTGATCTGCTCCTCGCTCAGCGTGCGGAAGTGAACCTCGGTGGAATCGACCTCGGTGCGGAGCTGATCGCCGAGGCCAACGGAAACGCCCGTGAGCACGTGATGGCTCCTGCCCGAGAGCGAGCGGAGCATCTCACGCGCCTCTTCTTCGCTGTGGGGCTTCCCGAGGCGCAGATCGTCCAGAAAGACCATCGTGTCGGCGGTGATGAAGAGTTCGTCGTCGCGGCAGAGCTTCCGCGCGGCGGCGGCCTTGTTTTCGGAGATGTGCTGCACGATCAGGGCGGGGTCGAGCGCGTCCGGGAAGTGCTCGTCGGCGTCGGGGACGCGGATATCGAAGTCCGTAAGGCCGACCTGCTGTAAAAGCTCACGGCGCCGGGGCGAGCCGGAGCAGAGCACGATGCGGCGGATCGCGGGATTCGTCAGGATCATGTCCGTCACCGCCCTGTTGAGCCGAAGCCGCCGCGGTCGGGTCCGGAGAGATGCTCGACGACCTTGAAGCTGAGCGTCGGCTGGCTCTTTAAAATGCGGAACTGGCAGATGCGCGTGTTCTTTTCGATCGTCACGTCGCGCGTGGCGTAGACCGGCATGTGCCACTGGTCGTTGTCGCCGCAGTAGGTGTTGTCGACAACACCGACCGAGTTCGACATCAAAAGCCCGTAGCGCAGGAAGGTCGAGCTCCTGGGCGCGACGATCGCCTCATAGCCCTCGGGCAGGGCGATCGCGACGCCGAGCGGCAGAAGACGCGCCTCGCCCGCGTGCAGCGTGATCGTTTCGGCGCAGTGCAGGTCGATCCAGTCGGATTTCCCCGCCACATAACACAGGGGATCCAGTCCGTCGGTGAAGTATTTGATCTTGAGTTCCATAGTGTATCTCCAGAGAGCAGGGATTAGGGATCATGATCAGGGGCGAGGGGCAGAAGCCACGCTCACTCCACGCCGCGCTCGAACAAGCCTCTTGTGAACGTGCCGCGGGGCGGCTCGCCTGCGAGGCAGGCGCGGGCGATCGCCGCGCAGTCAGCGGCTGTCTCGGTCGTAAAGCGCAGACGCAGGAAGTGCAGGCCGAGACTTTGAAGCTCCGGCCTGTCCGCAAGATACAGCGGCCGGCTGTTCTCGATCTCACAGCGACCGCCGAAGGCGGCCATGATCGGGAAGGCGGCACCGGTGCGGTCGCGCAATGACTGACCCGGCGCCGCGGCGTGCGGCAGGTTCTCGCAGAGCATCGCGGGCAGCCGGCCGTAGACGAGCGTCTCGGTCGGGAGGCACTTGGACATCTCACGGATCTGCTTTCCGCGCAGCTCAAACGAGAGCGTGGCCGAGGCGAGACCCTTCCCGGCAAGATAATCCAGTGCGCGGCCGTTGAAGATGTTGAGCCCGTAGTCGCCGAAGCGATCGAGGCCGCAGTCTTCGGTGGGCGCAAGCGCGCCGATGTTGCCGAGGTAGACACCGGAGACGCCGTATTCCCTCGCGCGGGCGAGCCGCTTTTTTAATTCCGGCTCGTCGCGGTCGCGCCATACGCGCGGCCAAACGGCACAGTATGCCCCCCTGAAGGCGGGGAGCGGCTCTGTAATGGCCTCGAGCGGGAGCAAAAGACGCGCGATCGGCAGGCGCAGAAGGTCGGGTGAGAGCTGGGAGAGGGACTTGAGCGAGACCGTCCACTGCGGCTCAGTCGGCGCCGCGATCGGCGCGGGGAGCGGCGCGGGAGCGTGCCGGGCACGTGCGGGCACGGTGCAGCGCGCCGCCGAGAGCGCTGAGAGTGCGTCGCGGCGCAGGGCATTGAGCGCGCCGGATGAAAGCGAGAGCCCCGGCGCGAGCGTTACGCTGAGCTGATCGCAGCGGTAGGCGGTGCCGCCGGTCTTTGTGAGCTGCGTGCGCACCTGCTCCTCGCTCAAGGGGACCTTGCGCGCCGCCTCCGGCGTCTGGCCGCTCACAGTGCAGCAGTTGCCTGCATCGTCACGCACGGTGAGCCTTGCCGGCATGTCTGCGTCAATGACTGCATCCATGGAGATGCCGACCTTTCGCATGCCGCCCTTTTCGTAGGCTGCGCGCGCCGTGTCGAAGAGCTCCTTCGGGTCCTGCTGGCCCTCGGGCCGGGCGCCGAACATCCCGGCGCCGCGTCTGCCGCGCCAGTAGCTGTCGGTGAAGCCGCTGCGCGAGAACGCGTCTTCAAGCGCGCGCTCTTCCTGCGCCGTCGGCAGGCGCTGTTCGGCGAGCAGCTTTGCATAGATGCCGGTCACGACTGCCACATATTCGGCCCGCTTCATGCGGCCCTCGAGTTTCAGGCAGGCGACGCCGATCTCTTCGGTCTCTTTGAGATGCCCGGCCATCGAGCAGTCCTTCAGGCTCAGCGGCCGGGCCTTTGCGGCAGGCGCGTCGATGCCGTAGCACATGCGGCAGGGCTGCGCGCAGCGCCCGCGGTTGCCGGAGCGTCCGCCGATGAGCGCGCTGAGCGCGCACTGGCCGGAGTAGCACATGCAAAGCGCGCCGTGAGCGAAGATCTCGATCTCGGCGGGGCAGCGGTCGATGATCGTGCGGATGTCTTCTTTGGAGCACTCGCGCGCGAGCACGATGCGCTCGCAGCCGTCCCGCGCAAGCTCGTTTGCGCCGCCGCTTGTGAATATGCTCATCTGCGTGGAGGCGTGGAGCGGGAGAGACGGCAGTGCCTCGCGAAGGAGCTTCAGAAGTCCCCAGTCCTGCACGAGCACCGCGTCAACGCCGAGCGCTGCCGCTCTTTCGGCCATCTCAAGCGCTTCCGGGAGCTCGCGGTCAGAGAGCAGCGTATTGAGCGTGAGGAAGATGCGCGCGCCCCGCTCATGGCACCAGGGGATCGCCGCGGCGAGATCGTCCCAGGTGAAGTTTTTGGCGCTGCGGCGCGCGTTGAAGCCGCCCAGACCAAGATAAACGGCCCCGGCGCCGTTTTCCACTGCGGCGCGCAGGGCCTCGGGTGAGCCGGCAGGGGAGAGCAGCTCAGGCATGGGACTGTTTCTCCAGCTTCTGCTGCAGACGGAAGATCTCGCGCTTGAGCTCGCTGACCTCGCTCTGGGCCTTTCCGGCCTCGTCGAGATAGGTCTTGATCTGCACGCGGAGCTGTTCTGCGCTCTGCTGCTGCTTGAAGAGCTCGTCGGCGATATTCAGCGCGGTGAGGATCGCGGCGTCGAAGCGGCCGACCCGGGATCCGGCGATGACCTCATCCATCTTGTCACTGACATAGGCGCCCACCCGCTGCATATAGGCGGCGCTCTCGTCTGCAACGAGAGGATACTCCTCTCCGCCGATGGTCACGAGAACCTTGTTTGCCATGGTTTGCTGCCTCCTTCAGTCGTTTTGGGTTTACAAAAGCTTGATTCAGAATCACTATAGCACATTTCCCGCCTCGGCGCTACTGGAAAGTAAGCGGAAGCAGCACTTTTTTTGCAGGCAGCGACCGGGCTGCGTCAGATCACCGATCGCAGGGATGCACATGAATGCACACAAAATCCCGGGCCGCGGGACAAACGGCTTTGCGAATTCCCGGAATTGACGCGGGCGGGGGAGTTGGTTATAATGATATGCGTGAAAAATTAAGTTGACAGAAAAAGGAGGCGTTGAAGATGCCTTTGGAACGGATATTGCGTCCGCTGCTCGCCGCGTTTTTCGTGATCGTGCTCATCTGGGCGCTGCTGAGCCTCAGCAAAAGCTTTCGCGCCGGGCGCGACGCCGTGCAGAGCGAGGAGACCGAGACGCCCGCCGCGCCGATCAGCACCGGCGAGTACACAGCGCTCACCTGGAACAACGGCACCACGACCCTGAACTTCAAAAAAGAGGGCGAGCAGTGGCTCTGGGCAGACGACACGTCTTTTCCGTTGGATGATCAGATCGTGACCGAGATCGCCGCGCATTTGAGGGATCTGCACCCGCAGCAGACGATCACCGACGGACAGCCCTCTGCCCATGGGCTCGATCGCCCGACGGCAACGCTGCGCGCCGAGCGCGAGGGCGGGAACCCGCTGCTTTTGAGCTTCGGCAGCACGACCACCGACGGAAAAAGCCGCTATATCATGGCGGACGACGATCCGAACCGCATGTACATCATCGACGATCAGCTCTATCAGCTTTTGCTGACCCCGATCTATGATATGGCGGTGCTGCCGGTGTTGCCGGATCTTGCCGAGTCCCGCCTGCAATCGATCAGCATCTCAGGCCTTAAGCTCTCGCATTTTACCGCGCAGCACACCGAGGGCACCGACTCCGTGCGCTGGCGGCTCAACGGGCAGGAGCTGTCGGGCGATGCGCTTTTGCAGGGGCTTGTGCGTTCGCTCAGGCGCATGACCTTCGCGCGCTGCATCGACTATGCCCCCTCTGAGGAGGCGGTGGCGCTGATGGGTCTTGCGTCGCCGAGCGCGGTCGTGCGCATCGAATACACTGACGACGACGCTCAGACACAGGAGTGCAAGCTGACCATCGGCGACCGGCTCGAGAGCGGCGAGGGGCGCTATGCGTGCCTCGGCGATGAGGAAGCCGTGTATCTCATTGAGACCGAGTGGCTCGAAGAGCTTATGCACATTGCGGTCTACGGCATGGAGGACGCGCCGGCGGAGGCTGAGGAGACCGGGGAGGAGAGCACATGAAGATATTGATCGTGGAGGATGAAAAGCGCCTGGCCGCGACGCTTGCCGACCTTGTGGAGCTCGGCGGCGACCAGGCGGAGACGCGCTTTGACGGCGAGAGCGGCCTCGACGAGGCGCTCACGGGGCTCTACGATGTGATGATCCTCGACGTGATGCTCCCGAAGCGCGACGGCTTTTCCGTGCTGCGGGCCATGCGCGCCGAGGGAATCAAGACGCCGGTTTTGATGCTGACCGCCCGCTCCGAGCTTGCGGACCGGGTGCAGGGCCTCGATTCCGGCGCGGACTACTACCTCACCAAGCCCTTTGAGCCGCAGGAGCTGCTCGCCTGCGTCCGGGCCCTTTCACGCCGGCAGCCGGAACTGCGCGAGAGCGACCGGCCTTCGTTCGGCGATCTGACGCTTGACAAGCAGAATTTTACGCTCCACTGCGGCAGCGAGAGCGTGACGCTGCGGCACAAGGAGTTTGAGCTCATGGAGCTGCTGCTTTTGAACCGCGGCAGCGTCATCACGAAGGAGACGATCCTTTTAAAGCTCTGGGGCTATGAGACCGAGGCCGACGACAACAACGTCGAGGTCTATATTTCCTTCCTGCGCCGCAAGCTCAAGCACATCCACTCGAGCGTCAGGATCAAAACGCTCAGAATGCTCGGATACTGCCTTTCTAATGAGGAATGAGGAGTTAGGAATTAGGAATTGAATTTTGAAGGACAATATCGTTGCAGAAAAGAGCCGACACTTTGCCGTTCGCATCGTTCGTTTATACCAGTATCTGATAGAGACGAAAAAGGAATATGTTTTGTCAAAACAGATTCTTCGAGCGGGTACCAGTATCGGAGCAAATGTTGCTGAGGCGTTGGCCGCTGTTAGCCGAAAAGATTTTCATGCCAAAATGCAAATCGCCTTTAAAGAGTGCTATGAAACCGAGTACTGGCTGACACTGCTGTTTGAGACAGGCTATGTCAATAGAACTCAGTATCAATCACTCAAACGCGATCGTGATGAATTACACAAACTTCTCTCGTCAATCACCAAATCGACACGGGAATAAATTCCTCATTCCTCATTCCAAATACCTAATTGAAAGCTGGTGTTTTTCGATTGATCCGTTCACTTCGCTTCCGCATCGCGGCGGTTTGCATGCTGCTCGTCATGGCGGTGCTGCTGTTCGTGCTCGCGGGGATTTACACCTCCACACAGGTCTCGGTCCAGCGCCTGAGCGAGACTCTTTTGCATCAGGTCATCGATGACCGCAGCTTCTACGGCAGCTCCCGCCCGGGACTCGACCGCGGCGCGATGGCGCTTTTGCCGTATTTCACCGTGACCGCGTGGGAGACCGCCGAGGAGGAAGAGGGCCTGAGCGTCTATGTGACCGGAGGCACCTACGAGATCGATGATGACTCTGAGGAGCTCCGGACACTGCTCGAAGAGTGCATGCGCCTTCCCGAGCGCTCCGGCATGCTCAAGAGCCATTCGCTGCGCTATCTGCGCGAGGACCGCGGGCTCTACACCCGCTTTGCCTTTGTCGATACCTCGATGGAACAGACGCTCCTGCGCCTCATCATGGTGCCCTATCTCTTCACGGCGGCGATCGCGCTCGTGGTGCTGCTGCTGATCTCGCTGCTTCTTTCGTATCTCGTGACGCGGCCGGTCGAAAAGTCCTGGCGGCAGCAGCGGCAGTTCCTCTCCGACGCATCACACGAGCTCAAAACGCCCCTGACGGTGATCCTTTCCAACGCGGAGCTGCTCTCCCGCAGCGCGCTGCCGGAGAAAGAGACGCGCTGGGTCGGGAACATCCGCTCGGAGTCCGAGAGCATGCGCTCGCTCGTTGAACAGATGCTGACCCTCGCGCGGGCAGACAATATGGTCTCAACGGCCGTTATGGAGGAGCTGGATCTCTCGGAGCTTGCCGAGGAGAGCGTGATGGCCTTTGAGGCGCTGGCCTTCGAGGCCGGCAAGCCGCTGATCGACGAGATCGCGCCGGATGTGCGTGTTTCCGGCGACGGCAAGCAGCTGCGGCAGCTGCTTGCGATCCTGCTGGACAACGCGGTCAAGTACGGCGCCGACGGCCGACCGATCCGCCTGACACTGACAGCCGACGAGCGCGCGGCGCGTCTCACGGTCGCGAACCAGGGGACACCGATCCCGCCCAAACAGCTCAAACGTCTCTTTGAGCGCTTCTACCGCGCCGACGATTCGCGCGGCGAAAAAGAGGGCTTCGGCCTCGGACTCCCGATCGCGTTGACGATCGCAAAGACCCACAAAGCGGCATTGAAGGCCGAGAGCGATGAACGCTCGACGCGCTTTATCTTCACGATCCCGCGCAGGAGCGGCGCAAGGGCGAAAAAAGAAAGCGCGCCGGCTTCTGCATCGGAACAGGACGAAACCCCGTGCACTGAGACTTAAAAGCTCAGAGCACGGGGCATTTTTTGCGCAGATATCCGCTTATTTCAGCTCGGCCGCGCCGGTGTAGAGCTGGTAGTAGCGGCCCTTTTGGGCGAGGAGCTCTTCGTGGTCGCCGCGCTCGATGATCTCGCCGCCCTCGAGCACCAGGATCGCCTTGGCGTCGCGGATCGTCGAGAGCCGGTGGGCGATCACGAAGACGGTCCGCCCGGCCATGAGCTTGTCCATCGCGGACTGGATCAGAAGCTCGGTGTGCGTGTCGACGGAGCTCGTCGCCTCGTCCAGTATCAGCACCGGCGGGTCGGCGCAGGCCGCGCGCGCGATGTTCAAAAGCTGCCGCTCGCCCTGCGAGAGGCTCCCGCCGTCGCCGGTCAGCACGGTATCATAGCCCTGGGGCAGGCGGCGGATGAAGGCGTCAGCCCCGGCCAGACGCGCCGCGCTGCGGACCTCAGCGTCGGTCGCCTCCGGGCGGCCGTAGCGGATATTCTCCGCAACGGTCCCGGTGAAGAGGTGCGTATCCTGCAGGACCACGCCGAGCGAGCGCCTGAGCGAGGCCTTTTCGATCTCGCGCACGTCGATGCCGTCGTAGGTGATCGAGCCGGACTGGATCTCGTAGAAGCGGTTGATGAGGCTCGTGATCGTCGTCTTGCCCGCGCCCGTGGAGCCGACGAAGGCGAGCTTCTGCCCGGGCTTTGCGAAAAGGCTCACATGGTGCAGCACCGTTTTGCGCGGGTCGTAGCCGAAGACCACGTCGTAAAAGCGCACGTCGCCGCGCAGGGGCACGGTCTCGCCGTCCGGCTTTTTCCAGACCCAGTCCGAGCCCTGCTTTTCAAGCGTGACCTTGCCCGCGTCGATCTCTGGCGCGGTTTCGAGGATCTCGAAGACGCGCTCGGCGCCGGCCGTGGCCGAGAGGATCACGTTCACCTGCTGGGAGATCTGCGTGAGGGGCATGGAGACCTGCCGCGTATACTGCAGGAAGGCCGCGAGCGAGCCGAGGTCCCCGGTGCCGATCGCGTGGAGCGCGCCGACACAGCAGATGAGCGCGTAGTTGAGATGCGAGAGGTTGCCCATGACCGGCATCAGTATCCCCGCGAAGATCTGCGCGCGGGTCGCGGCTGCGCGGTAGGCCTCGTTCCGCTCCCGGAAGCCCGCGATCGCGGCCTCTTCGTGGTTGAAGACCTTGATGACCTTCTGCCCCTCGGTCATCTCCTCGATGTAGCCGTTCACAGCGCCGAGCGCCTTTTGCTGCGCGATGAAGCCACGGCGGCTCCGGCCGCCGATGAAGCGCATGAAGAGCAGCATGACGGCGATCACGCCGAAGGTGATCAGCGAGAGCAGGGGGCTCAAAACGAACATCATGATGACCGTGCCGGTGAAGTTCAGCGAGGAGGAGATCACCGAGCCCATGCTGTTGTTGAGCGCCTCGGAGATCGTGTCCATGTCGTTGGTGAAGCGGCTCATGAGCTCGCCGTGGGTGTGCGTGTCGAAAAAAGAGAGCGGCAGCGACTGCATCTTCGTAAAGAGGTCGCGGCGGATCGCGGCGACGGTCGTCTGCGAGATATGCACCATCAGCCGCGCGTAGCCAAACGAGCAGGCGGCGCCGAGCGCGTACACGCAGCCCATGAGCGCGAGCGCCCGCGCAAGGCCGGGGAAGTCGCCGGGGAGGATGTAGTCATTGATGAGCGGCTTTAAAAGATAGGAGCCGAGCACCGTGCAGGCCGAGGACGTCACGAGCATCATCAGCACGAGCACGAGCTGCACGCGGTAGGGGGCAAGGTAGCGCAGGAGCTTGCGGATCGTCGGGAGCAGGGCCTTTGGCTTCTGGTAGCCGCCGCGGGCGCCTCTCGGGCCGCCGCCGGGTCCGCCCTGCGGGCGCCGGGAGCTTTGATCAGCCATCGATCGACACCCCCTTCTGCTGGGATTCGTAGAGCGAGCGATAGAGCGGGCAGGAGACCATGAGCTCAGCGTGCGTGCCGCTGTCGGCGATCGCACCGTCCTCCATCACAAGAATCAGGTCGGCCTCCATGACCGAGGTGACGCGCTGGGCGATGATGAGCTTCGTCATGCCCCGGATGTCTTTGAGTGCCGCGCGGATCTTTGCGTCGGTCGCGGTGTCGACCGCGCTCGTCGAGTCATCGAGGATCAGCACCTTCGGGGACTTCAAAAGTGCCCGCGCGATGCAGAGCCGCTGCTTCTGTCCGCCGGAGACGTTTGCGCCGCCCTGACCGAGGTCGTGGTCGAGCCCGTCGGGGAAGGCCATGACGAATTCGTCGGCACAGGCGGCACGGCAGGCGGCCATGATCTTCTCGTCGCTCGCGTTCGGATCTCCCCACTGCAGGTTTTCGCGTACGCTGCCCGAAAAGAGCGTGTTCTTCTGCAGCACGACCGAGACCGCCTCGCGCAGTGTGTGGAGCGGGTAGTCCTGCACGGGCCTGCCGCCGACGAGGACGGTCCCCTCCTGCGCCTCATAGAGGCGGGGGATCAGTGAAACGAGCGAGCTCTTGCCGCTGCCCGTGCCGCCGAGGATGCCGACGGTCGCGCCGGCGGGGATCGAAAGTGAGATGTCGCGGAGCACCGCGTCCTCGCTCGAGGCGTGATAGCGGAAGGTGACATGGTCGAACGTGATGGAGCCGTCAGCGACTTCGAGTGCGGGATCGGCCCCATCGTCGCGGATCGCGGGGGTCTCCCCGAGTACCTCTAAAATACGGCGCCCGGAGGCAATCGAACGCGTGAGCATCATGAAGATCATCGAGACCATCATCGCCGAGACCATGATCTGCGTGATATAGGTGAAGTAGGCCATGAGCCCGCCGGGATCCAGCGCGCCCGAGTAGACCAGGTGCCCTCCGAACCACATGACCGCGATCAGCGTGCCGTAGATGATGAGCATCATGACCGGCATATTGATGACGACCATGCCGAAGGCCCGCAGGGCGGTATTTTTCATCGCGTCGCTGCGCGCGGCGAACTTTTCCTCCTCGGCCCCCTCACGCACGAAGCTCTTGACGACGCGGATCGCGGAGAGGTCCTCCTGCACGACGAGGTTGAGCGCGTCGGTCTGCTCCTGCAGCTGTCGGAAGAGCGGGCTCGCACGGCAGATGATGAGGCCCACGAAGAACGCCAATAGCGGCAGAGATACCAGAAACACGCTGCTGAGCCGGAGGGAGATGCGCATCGAGAGGATCAGCGCGGCGATCATCATGACCGGCGCGCGCACCAGAAGGCGCATGCCCATCATGAGCGCCATCTGCAGGTTCGTGCAGTCGTTCGTGAGCCGCGTGACGAGCGAGGCGGTCGAAAAGCGCTCGATGTTCGAAAAGGCGAAGCGCTGCAGCTGCTCGTACTCCGCCGCGCGGAGGTTCGCGCCGAAGCCCTGGCCGGCGACCGAGGAGCAAACCGCGCTCCCGACGCCGAAGGCGAGCGAGATGAGCGCCATGCACACCATGATGCCGCCCTTTTTCAGGATGAACGACGTGTCGCCCGACGGGATGCCGACGTCGACGATGTCGCTCATGACCATCGGGATCAAAAGCTCAAACACGGCCTCGGACGCCGCGCAGATGACGCCGAGCAGGACGACCGGCCCGTACGGGTGCACATATTTTGATAGTTTCCTGAGCATCCAATGTCCCCTTTCAAAGAAATAAACATTGCAGACCATCTTAGTGGTTTTTCGCCGCAAAGTCAAGAGCGCGGCGCACAAAAAGCCGGCCCGGAAAGGGCCGGTTTCAAAGATGCGGACAGCGCAGCTCACAGCAGCTCGGAGTGTTTATTCCGAGGCGGGTCGTTATGATCGAAAGCACAAGGGAACGGAGCACACGCTGTTGGCAGCGAGCCATTTCGGGCTTGACGCGGGAAGGATTATTTATTATAATCATTTTACAAAACTTACTTTTACAAAAATAAAGTTTACAAAAATAATTTTCAGCAAAACACTTTTTGAACGCAGGATCGACAGAAAAGAGGCGAACAGCATGAGTCGATTCATCGGGCGCGAGGAAGAGCTTGCGGCGCTTGAGCGCGCGTATAACAGTGATCGATTTGAAATGGCAGTGGTCTACGGCAGAAGGCGGGTCGGAAAGACAACGCTTCTGAGAAAATTCAGTGCAGGGAAGCGCTGCGTCTACTATACTGCCATCAAAACAACGGCAGCGCGAAACACAGAGCTTCTTGGCCGTGCGGTCCTTGAGCAGTTGGCGCCGGAACTTGCCCAAACGCGCTTTCGCTCTCTTGAGGATATGTTTGACTTTCTGCATGATCAGAGCAAAGAAGAACGCCTGGTCCTGATCATGGATGAGCTTCCGTACTATGCAAAAAGGGAAGAGAGTCTTGTCTCCGTTCTGCAGAAATGGATCGATGAGAAATGGCAGTTTGGACGGCTCTTTTTGATCCTCTGCGGCTCCTCCATCAGCTTTATGGAGGATGAGGTGCTCAGCGAAAAGAGCCCGGTGTTCGGGCGCCGTACGATGCAGATCCGGCTGGATGCTTTCGACTACAGGCAGACGGCGCTGTTTGTCCCTTCCTGGTCTGCGCAGGACAAGGCGATCGCCTATGGCATTACGGGAGGCATTGCAAAATACCTCGATCTTCTGGATGAGAGACAGAGTCTGGACGATAACATTACGGCGCTCTATTTCAGCAAGACCGGGTATCTCTATGAAGAGGCGGATCATCTCCTGACACAGGAATTCAGGGATGTCGACGCATACAGCCGCATCATCGAGGCGATCGCACACGGCGCAGGTCAGATCAAAGAGATCACCGACAAAACCGGTATTCCGTCACAGAATCTTACGCATGCGATCAAGAACCTGACAGAGACCGGGATCGTAACAAGGCGGCAGGCGATCACGGAAGAGAACAACCGGAAAAAGACGAGATACGTTCTTGCAGATGACATGCTGCGCTTCTGGTATCGCTTTGTTCCCGACGCGATCGGAGCGATCGAGATCGGCAAAGGACGCGTCTACTACGAGCGGAACGTCAGGCCGCTGCTCGCCGATTATATGGGGCCGGTCTTTGAGAAGATGTGCCGCCAATATACACTCTCAGCCGGGATCGTGGGGGCGTTTTCCTGCCTGGTGACAAAGGTCGGCACCTGGTGGGGAACGAATCCGGAGAAAAGGGAAGAGACCGACATCGATGTCGTTGGGCTGGATCGAAGCGGCAAGGCTGCTGTGATCGGTGAGTGCAAGTTCAGAAACGAGGGGATCGACAAGGCTGTGTTCGAGGCGCTGGAGGAGAGAAGCGGCCTTCTGCGTGGTCACTATGAGATCCGGCAGTATCTTCTGTTCTCTGCCGGCGGCTTTTCACAGTGGATCCGGGAGAACAAAGAGCAGAAAAAGATCGTTGCGATCGATCTTGCGGAGATGTATCAGGATCCAGGGGAATCATAACGAACGTATACAACATACCAAAACCGCCGCCGGCTCTTTTTGGGGGGCCGGCGGCGGTGTCGTTATGATGGAATGGTTCCGGCGCTGTGCGGGAGGGGCGGCAGCTTACCCGACCTGCTCCTCCATCGCCTGGTCGCGGAGCTCCGCCATTTTGGCGGCGGCCTTTTCGGCGGCGATGTCGTCCTCGCCCTTCGGGAGCACGAGGTTCAGCACGATCGCGAGCAGGGCGGCCGGGACGATGCCGGAGCCGCCGAAGACGAGGTTCAATGCGCTGCCGAGGCCCACGATCGCGCCGCTCGTCGCACCGAGGCCGTAGCCCACGCCGAGCGCGACCGAGACGATCGTGATGACGCGGTTCGTGACGCCGTGCTTCGTGATGAGCTGGATGCCGGAGATCGCGATCGTCGAGAACATCATGACCGCCGCGCCGCCGAGGACGCTCTGGGGCATGATCGAGACGACGGCGGCGAGCTTGGGGCTCAGGCCGCACAGAACGAGGAAGATCGCGCCGATCGAGAGCGCGAAGCGGTTGACGACCTTGGTCATCGCGACGAGGCCGACGTTCTGCGAGAACGAGGTGTTCGGCAGCACACCGAAGAGCGCGGCGAAGGTGGAGCCGAGGCCGTCGCAGGTGACGGCGCCGGAGAGCTCGGAGTCCGTCGCCTCGCGGCCCATGCCGCCCTCGATGCAGCCGGCGGTGTCGCCGATCGTCTCAACGGCGGTCACGATGAACATGATGCCGATCGGGATGATCGCGTCGAGCCGGAAGACGGGCCTGACCGGCAGCAGGCGCGGCAGCGAGATCCAGGCAGAGGAGCCGATCTTGCCCCAGTTCAGGACCCAGGCCTTTGTGAACTCGTTGCCGTCGGCGTCGATGCCGACCGTCGGCAGCACGAGGCCGAGAATGGCGCAGAGGATGTAGCCGCAGATGATGCCGATCAGGATCGAGGAGCTCGAGGTGATGCCTTTGGTGAAATGCTTCAGGATCACGATGACCGCGAGCACCGCAAAGCCGATCAGAAGGTTTTCGAGCGAGCCGAAGTCCTTGGCGCCGGAGCCGCCGGCAAAGGAGTTGACGCCGACGGAGATCAGGCTCAGGCCGATCGCGAGCACGACCGTGCCCGTGACGACGGGCGGGAAGAGCTTTCGCAGCGGCTTGATGAAGAAGCCGAGGACCATTTCGAAGATGCCGCCGACGATCGAGGCGCCGAGGATCGCGCCGTAGGCGATCACACCGCCGCCCATCGTGCCGGCGACCGAGCGCATGACGCCGAGGAAGCCGGAGCTCGTGCCCATGATGATGGGCACCTGGCCGCCGATCGGGCCGATCGAGAAGAGCTGCACGAGCGTGACGAGACCCGCCACGAGCATCGCGTTCTGGAGGAGCGCGACATAAAGCGCCGGATCCTCGGACGTGATGCCGCAGGCGCCGCAGATGATGATGAGGGGCGTGAGGTTGCCGACGAACATCGCCAGCACGTGCTGGATGCCGAGCGGGATCGCGAACTTCAGCGGGATGATGCCCTTAAAGGTATAGGGCGTTCCGGTCTCCGGCCTTTTTACGTCCTGATTCATAGGTGACCTCGCTTTCTCTTGATTAGTTCATGACGGACAGGGACGGGGCTTTATAAAAACATTATAGTTAAAAATCGTCCGGAAGGCAAGATTATTTGCCGACAAATCAACACACGTAATCGGTCGGCACAGGGACGGATACAGCGTCGAGCGCTTCGTTATGCCGCCGGCGTTTTCGTATGAACCGCTCTTGACAAGCGCGGATTTTTTGTTTAACATAATTGGCGTTTTCGATTCTATATTAAAATGTATACGTGTCTGCGGGCAAACGCAGCGACATACGAGAGGGGGCGGCATGATATGGAGCGGATTGAGAGCCGGAAGAACCCGCTGTGCGTGACGGTGCGGCGTCTTGCCGCCGACGGCGCGAGCCGCCGGGAGCAGGGCCTGTTCGTCTGCGACAGCCCGAAGCTTCTCTCCGAGATCCTCGCCTGGCGGCCGGAACTGCTGAGCGCGGTCATCACCTCCCGGCCGGAGGCTCTGCCGTCCATGCCTGAGACGGTCCGCGCATACGAGGTGAGCGCGGAGCTGATGGAATATCTCTCACCGGCAAAAACGCCGCAGGGGACACTCGCCCTCTGCCGTCTGCTGCCGACGGCGCCGCCGGAAAAACTCACGGGGCAGCGCTATCTCGCGCTTGACGCCGTGCAGGACCCCGGCAACGTCGGCACGATCCTCCGCACGGCCGACGCGCTCGGCTGTGAGGGCGTCTTTCTGCTGCCCGGCTGCGCCGACCCGTTTTCACCCAAGACCGTGCGCGCGACGATGGGGGCGCTTGTGCGCCTGCCGGTGTGGCAATGCACGGCCCGGACGCTTTCGGCGCTTTTAAAAGCGGCGTCGCTCCCGCTGATCGGCGCGGCGCTGCGTGCCGATACGCGCGCCTTAAAAGATACCGACCTCACGCGCGGCTGCATCGCGATCGGGAGCGAGGGCCGGGGCCTTGGGCCCGAGATGCTCGAAACCTGTGACGCGACTGTCCGGATCCCGATGCGCGCGCACTGTGAATCACTCAATGCCGCCGCGGCCGCAACGATCCTTTTGTGGGAGAGCTGCCGGCACGGCGCGGCGATCGGGGAGGGCCTGTGATGGACGAACGGCTCTATTCCGTATGGCTCGCCTCCGCAGCCGGTATGGGCTGCGCGCGAAAGGCAAAGCTCCTGCGCGCCTATGGCACGGCGGAGGCGGTCTACCGCGCGCCGGAGACCGCGCTCGCCGCCGCGCTCGAGATCCCGCTCTCACATTTAAAGGGCCTCCTGCGCCACGATCTCAAGCCAGCCGAGGCGATCATAAAGCAGTGTGAGGCTGGGGGCATCACGCTCATCCCCTTTGAGTCGGACGCCTATCCCGCGCGGCTCAAAACGATCTACGATCCGCCGACGCTGCTCTATGTCCGCGGCGCGCTGCCGCCTCTGGACGACCGCCCGGTCGTCGCGGTCGTCGGCACGCGGAAGGCGAGCTCCTACGGCGTCTGGTGCGCGAAGACCTTTGCGCGCGATCTGACGCGCTGCGGCGCGGTCGTCGTGAGCGGGCTCGCCCTCGGCGTCGACGTGTGCGCCTCCCGCGGGGCGCTCTCGGCCGGCGGGCCGACGCTCGCGGTGCTCGGCTGCGGTGTCGACGTCGCCTACCCGCGGGCCAATCAGGACGCGGCGGCCGCGATCGCAGCGCACGGCGCGCTCATCTCAGAATACCCGCCTGGCACGCGCCCGGAGCGCTCGCACTTCCCGGAGCGCAACCGGATCCTCTCGGGCCTTTCAGACGCGACGCTCGTGGTCGAGGCGCCCGAGAAGAGCGGCGCGATGATCACCGCCTGCTCTGCGCTCGAGCAGGGGCGCGACGTCTACGCGGTGCCCGGGCCGGTCACGGCCGAATCGAGCCGCGGCTGCAACCGCCTGATCCGGGCCGGCGCCGGGATCGCGAACAGCGCCTTCGATCTGCTCGAGGACTATGCGGCCCGCTACCCGGACACGATCACGCTCACGCCGGAAGAGGCGCGGAGCGAAGAAGACATGCACGCGGATGGTGAAAACGCCGCTGTGCCGTCCGCGGCCCCGACGCCCCCGCCCGCGCCGCCGACGGAGATACCGGTATTGAACGCGCAGGAGCAGGCGCTCCTCTCGCCGCAGCAGCGGCTGCTGCTCGAGCACATGACACCAGAGCCCCTGCTCGGCGATGACCTCGCCGACGAGACCGGCCTTGCGATGCCGCTGTTCCTCTCGCTCATGACGGTCTTGCAGATCCAGGGCTATGCCCGCGACTGCGGCGGCGGATATTTCCGGGCTCTGGTGCGGCTCTCGTGATACGATGCGTATAATCGTATGCTGAATATACAGACCGGATCGCGATCAACCGCCGGTTTCTTGACTTTCCGGCATTTTTCGTACATTCTGCGCTCTGGCGCATATTGAAATAGATTGATGAAAAAAGCGGGCAAAGGGCCCGTGGAGGAACGCTATGGCATATCATCTTGTGATCGTGGAGTCGCCCTCAAAGGCGAGAACGATCGAAAAATACCTGGGCGCGGGCTATACGGTCCGCGCGAGCATGGGGCATCTGAGGGATCTGCCCAAGTCGAAGCTCGGCGTGGACATCGACGACGATTTCCGCCCGGACTATGTGCCCTCAAAGGAAAAGAGCCAGCTGATCAGTGAGCTCAAAAAGCTCGCCAAGGGCGCGGATCTTGTCTATCTTGCAAGCGACCCGGACCGTGAGGGCGAGGCGATCAGCTGGCATCTGCAGCAGCTTCTGGACCTGCCGCCCGAGAAGACCTGCCGCGTCACGTTCAACGAGATCACGCGCAAGGTCGTGCAGGAGAGCATCCGCGCGCCGCGTGCGATCGATCAGGCGCTCGTCGACTCCCAGCAGGCCCGGCGCGTTCTGGACCGGCTCGTCGGCTATCAGGTCTCCCCGGTCATGTGGCGCAAGATCCAGCGCGGGCTCTCGGCCGGGCGCGTGCAGTCGGTCGCCACGCGCATGGTCGACGACCGCGAGCAGGAGATCGCGGCCTTCGAGCAGAAGGAGTACTGGTCGCTCGACGCGCTCATGGATGCAGAGCCTCCCTTTACCGCCGCCTACTACGGAAAGGGTGAGAAAGAGAGCAAACAGCCCTCGCACGATGAGATCACTTCCGTGCTCGCGGCGGTCAAAGATGCGCCGTTTACTGTCAAGCGCGTGCAGCAGGCGGAAAAGCGCCAGCGGCCGCGCCCGCCGTTCACGACCTCAACGCTGCAGCAGGATGCCTCGAGCCGCCTGAATATGACGCCGCGGCAGACGATGGCCGTCGCGCAGCAGCTCTACGAGGGCGTCGAGCTCCCGGGTGAGGGCTCTGTCGGCCTGATCACCTATATGCGAACCGACTCCCTGCGCATCAGTGAGGAGGCGCTCACCGCCGCGCGCGCCGTCATCACGGAGCACTTCGGCGAAGCGTCCCATCAGCTCCGCCGCTACAGCGCCAAGGCCGGCGCACAGGACGCGCACGAGGCGATCCGTCCCTCCGACCCCCGCCGGACGCCCCAGAGCCTCGCGGGCAAGCTCAAAAGCGAGCAGCTGCGGCTCTACACGCTCATCTGGAACCGCTTCATCGCAAGCCAGATGGCCGATGCGCTCTACGATACGACCTCCGTCTCGCTCGACGCCGCGGGCTATACCTTCCGCGCAGCCGCCTCCCGCCTCCGCTTTGCCGGATACAAGGCTGTCTATCAGGACGCCAAAGAGGAGGAGAGCCGCGCGCTGCCGCAGCTTCGCGAGGGTGAGTCGCTGCGCGCGATGTCCTTTGAGCCGAAGCAGCACTTCACGCAGCCGCCGGCCCGCTACACCGAGGCGACGCTGATCCGCGCAATGGAGGAGGCCGGCATCGGCCGACCCTCGACCTACGCGCCGACGATCACGACGATCCTCTCGCACAACTATGTGGAAAAAGAGGGCAAGAGCCTGAAGATCACGCCGCTCGGTCACGTCGTGACCGACTGGATGAAGCAGTATTTCCCGGACATCGAGGACATGGGCTTCACCGCGGACATGGAGACGCGGCTCGACGAGGTCGCCGGCAGCAATCGGCCCTGGCAGGACGTGATCCGCGATTTCTACGGCCCGTTCACCCGTGAGCTCAACACCGCGCTCGAGGGCGAGCGCGTGAAGCTTCCGGTCATCGAGAGCCAGGAGATCTGCCCTGAGTGCGGCAGAAGGCTCATCGTCCGCACCGGCCGCTTCGGCCAGTTCCTCGGCTGTCCCGGCTTCCCGGAGTGCTCGTTTACGATGCCGCTCGTCGAGGAGATGCCCGGCCGCTGCCCGAAGTGCTCCGGACGGCTCTTAAAGCGCCAGGGCAAGAGCCAGGCCGGCAACAACTATACGATCTACGTCTGCGAGAACAACGTGCGCGGCCGTGAGAACAGCACCTGCGACTTCTCGACCTTCGACGTGCCGGTCGAGGAGAACTGCCCGAGCTGCGGTCAGACGATGTTCAAGCCCTCGGGAAGAGGCCGTCACAAGCCCTTCTGCATCAACCCGGATTGCCCGAACTTCACGCCCGAAGATAAACGCGGCCACTACAAAAAGCCCGCCGCGAAGGCGGATGAAGCGCAGGCGAAGAGCGTTAAGACCGTCAGGACCGCTAAGACCGCCAGGAGTGCCGCGAAGACCGGCGGCAGGAATACAAAGACGAAAACGAAGACCGCGGCGCGCAAAAAGGCCGCGCCGAAAAAGAAGAGCTGAGGTGGCCGCGCGATGATGGAAGTAACTGTGATCGGCGCCGGTCTCGCCGGATCCGAATGCGCCTGGCAGCTCGCCGAGCGCGGCATCCCGGTCAGACTCTGCGAGATGAAGCCCGAAAAGCGCACGCCGGCCCACGAGAGCGAGTATTTCGCGGAGCTGTGCTGTTCGAATTCACTCAGAAGCGACCAGCTCGAAAACGCGGTCGGCCTTCTGAAAGAGGAGATGCGCCGTTTGGGTTCGCTGATCCTCTCCTGTGCCGATGCTACGCGCGTGGAGGCCGGCGGCGCGCTCGCCGTCGACCGCTGGGGCTTCGCAAGACTCGTGACCGAGCGGCTGAAGAGCCACCCGAACGTGACGGTCGTACCGGGCGAGATGCGCGAGATCCCGGACGGCACGGTCGTCATCGCAAGCGGTCCGCTCACGAGCGACGCGCTCGCGGAAAAGCTCACGGCGCTCCTCGGCGACGGCAGCGCGCTGCATTTTTATGACGCGGCCGCACCGCTCGTTTCGGCTGAGAGCGTCGACATGGACTTTGCCTGGCTCGGCTCCCGCTACGATAAGGGCACGGCCGACTATGTGAACTGCCCGATGAACGAAGAGGAATACGAGGCCTTCTGGCAGGCGCTTGTCGGCGCCGAGGAGGCGCCGGGGCACGGCTTTGAGGACTCCGGCGTCTTCGAGGGCTGCATGCCTGTGG